>JAEUJR010000080.1 GCA_016793585.1 Archangium sp. | reverse complement strand
GCAGAACGAGAACAGCGCCATCTGGCGAATGACGATCTGATCGTTCTCTCCGACGATCGGGCGCTTGCGCATGCGGTGCACGCCCATGATGCCGACCTCGGGGTGGTTGATGATCGGCGTCGCGAAGAGGCCGCCGGTCTGCCCGAGCGAGGTGATGGTGAAGGTTCCGCCAGTGAGCTCTTCCATCTTGAGCTTGCCGTCGCGGGCCGCGGTGCCGAGCCGGTTGATCTCCTTCGCGAGCGCCTTGATGGTGAACCGATCGGCGTGACGCACGACAGGCACCGTGAGGCCCTGCTCCGTCATCGCCGCGATGCCGATGTTGAAGTCGCCGCGAACGATGAGCTCCTGGTTCGCTTCGTCCATGTTCGAGTTCACGGTCGGGTAGCGACGGAACGCGTTGATCAGGGCTTTGACGAAGAACGGCAGGAACGAGACCTTGAGCGGGTCTTTGTCCTTCGCGAGCTGCTCGTTGAGGCGGGCGCGCACGTTCACCAGCTCGGTGACGTCGACCTCTTCCACGAAGGCGTAGTGCGGCGCGGTGAACTTCGACTTCACCATCTTGTCGGCGATCTTCTTGCGCAGGCCGCGAATGGGAACACGCTGATCGACGGCGGTGCTGGCGAGCGCCTGCCACGACTGGGTGCGCGCGGGAGCGCCGTTGGTCGAGGGCTTCGCAGCCGATGCGCCCGACGAGATGAACGCCTCGACGTCGCTCTTGAGCACGCGGCCTTGCGGACCCGAGCCTGAGATCTGACCGAGATCGAGCCCGTGCTCCCGCGCCATGCGGCGGGTCACCGGCGTCGCGAGCACCTTCTCGTTCGAGACCGGCGCGGCAGCGGCAGCCACCGGAGCAGCCTTGGGCGCGGCCACGGCTCCACCACCCGTGTGCACAGCGGCCTGGGTCGGCACGGCGCCTTCGACCTCGAAGTCGACCAGCGGGTGGTGCACCTTGGCGACTTCGCCGACCGCGCCGTGCGTCTTCAGCACCTTGCCGCCCTTGGGCGTCGGCACGCTGATGGTGGCCTTGTCGGTCATCACCTCGACGACGTTCTGATCTTCCGTCACGACGTCGCCGGGCTTCACCAGCCACGCGACGATCTCACCCTCGAGGACGCCTTCACCCAGATCCGGAAGCTTGAACTCGAAAATCGCCATGACGGAGCGGGGCTGTACCACCGCTCCGATTCGAGACGAAGTGACCTGTTCGACTCAGCGCACCGTGAGGGCAGGTCAGCTGCCGCTCGCGGCGGTGCGCTCCCGCTCCATGAGGCCCTTCATGAAGAACTCGGCGGCGCGGTAGCTCGAGCGCACCAGCGGGCCCGACGCGACGTAGAGGAAGCCGTAGGCCTCGGCCATCTTCTGGTACCGCGCGAAGTCTTCGGGCGACGCGAAGCGCTCGACCCGCAGGTGGTACTGCGAGGGCTGCAGGTATTGGCCGAGGGTGAGCACGTCGACGCCGACCTCGCGCAGCTGGCGGAAGCACTGGTCGAGCTCTTCGTCGGTCTCGCCCAGGCCGATCATCACCGAGGTCTTCGTGTACAGCCGCTCGGGGCGGGCCTTCAGGTACTCGAGCACGTGCAGTGACTGCTTCCAGGTGGCGCGGCGATCACGCACGGTCGGCGTGAGGCGCTCCACCGTCTCGACGTTGTGCGCGACCACGTGCGGGCGGGCGACGGCCACGATGTCGAGCGCGTCATGTTTGCCCTGAAAATCGGGAATGAGGACTTCCACCGTCGTGCGGGGAGACTCCCGCTTGAGCGCGGTGATGGCCGAGGCGAAGTGCGAGGCGCCACCGTCGGGCCGATCGTCGCGGTTCACCGAAGTGACGACGATGTACTCGAGGCCCATCTCCTTCACGGCGCGCGCGAGGTTCTCGGGCTCTTCGGGGTCGAGCGGCGGCGGCATGCCGACCTTCACGTGGCAGAACCGGCAGGCGCGCGTGCAGACCTCGCCCATGAGCATCACCGTCGCGGTACCGCCGCCCCAGCACTCGGCGATGTTCGGGCAGCGGGCCTCTTCGCAGACCGTCGCGAGCTTCGTGTCACGCACGATGCCCTTCACGCGCTCGTACCCTTCACCGCGCGGAAGCTTCACTTTCAGCCACTCTGGCTTGCCCGTCGAAGTGGCCAGGGGCAGCGGGAATCGGTTCGGGGTTGCCATGACGGTTTCGATGTATTGAGCCCGGTTCTCAGGGTCAACCCTCAGCCCCTGACTGTTTCTCATGCGACCATTCGCGCTGGAGCGCTACCTCTCGAAGCACGAGTTCGCCGTTCGCCACCTGGCGTGCGCGAGCGATCCCGACACGCTGCGGGTGCACGATCTGCTCGCCCTCGATCCGAAGGCGCGTGATCGGCTGCTGACGTTGCCGCTCGGGTACACCGAGACGAAGGGCTCGCTCGAGCTGCGTGAGGCGATCGCGAACCTGTACGAGGGTATCGCTCCCGAAGACGTGCTCGTTCACGTGGGCGCGGAAGAGCCGGTGTTCACGTTCTTCAAGTCGCTGTTGGCTCCGGGTGATCACGTCATCGCGCTCACGCCCACGTACCAATCGCTCACGTCGATCGCGGAGGATCTGGGCGCGACGGTGTCACGGTGGGTAGCGCGCGAGACCGACGGCTGGCAGCCGGATCTCGGCGAGCTGAAGTCGCTGGTGACGCCGAAGACGAAAGTGATCGTGGTGAACACGCCGCAGAACCCGACGGGTGGGTTGCTGTCGCCCGATCGGTTCGCGGCGGTCACCGACCTCGCGCAGGAGCGTGGCCTCTGGCTGCTCGGTGACGAGGTCTATCGCGGGCTCGAGCACGGTGGGCCAAAGCTGAAGTCGGTCGCTGAGGTGAGCGAACGCGCGGTGTCGCTCGGAGCGATGGCCAAGGTGTACGGCCTGGCCGGTCTGCGAATCGGCTGGGCGGTGAGTCGTGATCGTGAGCGGCTGGCGCAGATGGAGACCGTGAAGGACTTCTTGAGCATCTGTGCTCCCGCGCCGAGTGAGCTGCTCGCGACGGTGGCGCTCGAGAACGCCGATCTGTTGCGCGCGCGAACGGTGTCGACGGTGCGGCGAAACCTCGAGGCCGTCGAAGCGGTGCTCGCGCGCTTCCCTGCCCGGCTTTCGTGGAGACGTCCGCTCGCAGGCACGACGGGGTTCCTTCGCGTGCACGGTGAACCCGCCAGCACCTGGAGCGAGCGCCTCTTGAGCCAGACCGGTGTGCTGCTCGCGCCGTCGACGCTGTTCGACTTCGAGGACACCCACGTGCGCATCGGGCTTGGCCGCTCCAATTTGCCTGCCGCGCTCGAGGCGTTGTCCGACTGGCTGGAGCGCCGGTGAAGACGCTTCGA
>JAEUJR010000072.1 GCA_016793585.1 Archangium sp. | reverse complement strand
CAATATGATGACACGCCCCCAGCCCTGACGGCGCATGCCCGGCAGCACCACCTGCGTCAGCCGCACCAGCCCGAACACCTTCGTCTCGAACTGCGCGCGCACCTTCGCGAGCGGCACCGTCTCGATCGCGCCCGACTGGCTGTAGCCCGCGTTGTTCACCAGCACGCCAATCGCTCCGTACTTCGCCTCGATCGTGCGCACCGCCGCCACCATCGACGCCTCGTCGTTCACGTCGAGCGCCAGCACGTCACAGCCCGCGGCCTTCAGCTCGGCCAGGTCTTTCACCTTGCGCGCCGTCGCCACCACCTGATGCCCGCGCGAGGCCAGGTACTTCGCCGTCGCCTGCCCGATGCCCGACGAGCACCCGGTGATCAACACGACCTTCGAGACCTTCGTGATCGACTCTGACATGACCCGCTCCCGTGGTTGGACGACTTGGATGAAGTGAACGTTTTTCGTGCAAACCGTTCAGTTGCGGGTGAGATGCGAGAATGCGAAGGAGGTTTCGGTGAACGACGACGTTTCTCGAAAAGACCGTGTTCATCAGGGGTTGCTCGACGCGGGGCTGGCGCTGTTCCTTCGCTACGGGTTGCGCAAGACGTCGATGGAGGCCGTCGCGCAGGAGGCGCAGGTCTCGAAAGCGACCGCGTACGCCTACTTCCCGAACAAGACAGCGGTGTTCGCGGCGGTGGTGGAGCAGGTGCTCGATCGCATGGTGAGCGAGGCGGTCGAGGCGGCGTCGAAGGAGCCGACTCCAGTCGCCGCCCTCGAGCGCTCGATGATCACCAAGTTCCTGCGGCTCTACGAGCTCGTGCACCAGTCGACCGAAGGCGCCGAGCTGCTGCAGGCCTCGAACGTGCTCACCGCCGAGATCGTGAAGAAGGGCCACGAGAAGTACGTGGCGCACCTCTCGAAGCTGCTGGTCGCGTGTGAGGTGGTCGAGCGGCGCAAGGCGACCGAGCTCGCTGAGGTGCTCGACGCCGCGGCCGAAGGCGTGGTGGCGCGCGCGACCTCGAAGGAAGACGCCGAGAAGAAGATCGTGCTGCTGGTTCGAGCCGTGATTCCTGCCTGACGGAACAGTCTCCGCTGCGGCTACGGAAAGGCCGACTTTCGCTTCTTGAGCGTTGTGGCGCTGCGGTCGTTGGGTAGGGTGTGCGCGACTTTCACCCGGGGAACCCAGACACCATGGCCGATCAGCCCAGAACGCTCAGCGAGAAGTCCGCCCGTCAGCTCTCGAACACGACCAAGACGCCGCCGCAGTGGCGTGGCGCGACGCCGCGCTGGCTCGTGCAGATGATTCCGTGGACTCCGGTCGAGGCCGGCGTGTACCGCGTGAACCAGGCGCGCGACGACGACTTCGCGGTGAAGTGCAGCCCGGCTCCGGGCGAAGCGCTGCCGCTCGCGTTCAGCGACTACGACCCGCAGCCGCGCGAGTACGTGCTCACGTCGGTCACCACCACCATCGAGGTCGACACCCGCGTGTCCGATCTCTTCCGCAGCCCGATGGATCAGGTGAAGGAGCAGCTCTCGCTCACGGTCGAGAAGCTCAAGGAGAAGCAGGAGAACGAGGTGTTGAACAACAAGGCCTACGGGCTGTTGAACAACGCCGACCCCGAGATGCGCATCAAGCCGCGCAAGGGCCCGCCGACACCCGACGATCTCGACTCGCTGATCTCGCTCGTGTGGAAGGAGCCGACCTTCTTCCTCGCGCACCCGAAGACGATCGCGGCCTTCGGTCGCGAGTGCACGCGGCGCGGCGTGCCGCCTCCGACGATCACCATGTTCGGCTCGCCGTTCCTTACCTGGCGCGGACTGCCGCTGGTGCCGTGCGACAAGATTCCCGTGAAGGGCAACAAGAGCGACGTGCTGCTGATGCGCACGGGTGAGCGCAAGCGCGGCGTGGTCGGCCTCTTCCAGCCCGGCCTGCCCGGTGAAGTGAGCCCCAGCCTGTCGGTGCGCCTCATGGGCATCAACCAGGCGGGCGCGGCGTCGTACCTGCTCTCGCTGTACTGCTCGGTCGCGGTGCTCACGCACGACGCGCTCGGTGTGCTCGAAGGCGTGACGATCGATCACTTCCATGAGTACGCCTGATCGCGATCTGCCGGTGCCGGGCGAAGTTCGTCCGGCGATCGGTCATGCGCCGAGACCAGCGCACGTGCTCGAGGTGCCGGCCAACGTGCCGACGCCGGGGGTCGCGTTCGCGGCAGCGAAACACCCGGGCGCGCCGACGCTCCCTGAGGCCGATCCCGTCTCGCTCGCGATGCTGATGCAGCGCATGGCAAACGAGCTGTTCCAGGCTCCGATCGGCGCGCCGATGGAGGAGTCGGGGGCGATCGAGCCGACCTCGATGACGTCGGGTTCGCTTCCTGGGTCGGCGCCGACGCAGACTGCTGCGGTTCCGGTGAACGCCGGCGGGGTGGCGCCTGATGCGTCGAACGCACTGACGCTCGCGCAGACTCGGGAAGCGCCGAACGCGTTGGCGCAGAGTCCGGGTGCTGCTCCAGTCGCGCAGACTCGGGATGCGTCGAACACGTCAGCGCTGAATTCTGGTGCTGCTCCTGTCGCGCGGGCTCGGGACGCGCAGAACGCGTCGGTGCCGCAGCCAAACGCGGCGCTCACGCCCACAGGGAGCGTCGGTGCTCCCACCACGCCGAGCGCTGAGTCTCCGTTTCATCAGCCGGTGCGCTTCGACAGCGTGTTGGGTGCGACGCCTTCACTGGAAGGTCCGCTCCCGGCGTCGATTCCGCTGATGCCTGCCTCGGAGCCGCCCGTTCCTGCGCCGTCGACTCCGCCCGTGACGCCCGAAGCGATCACGCCGACGTTCTCGAACGCGTACGAGCTTTCACCGACGGGCCACGGCTACCAGCACGCCTCGCCGACGCTCTTCGACCCCCACGCGCTCCGCCGCGAGTTCCCGATTCTGCACCAGACCGTCAACGGCAAACGGCTCGTGTGGCTCGACAACGCTGCGACGACGCAGAAGCCGCAGGCCGTGATCGATCGGCTCAAGCGGTACTACGAGCACGAGAACTCGAACATCCACCGTGCGGCCCACACGCTCGCCGCCCGCGCGACCGATGCGTACGAAGGCGCGCGAGAGACGGTGCGGCGGTTCATCAACGCTCCATCGACGCGCGATCTGATCTTCGTCCGCGGCGCGACCGAGGGCATCAACCTCATCGCGAAGAGTTGGGGCGCGCGCAACGTGAACGAAGGCGACGAGATCGTCATCTCGTGGCTCGAGCACCACGCGAACATCGTTCCCTGGCAGCAGCTGTGTGCCGAGAAGGGCGCGAAGCTCAAAGTCGCTCCCGTCGACAGCACCGGTCAGATCATTCTCGAGGAGTACGAGAAGCTGCTCGGCCCGAAGACGCGGCTGGTCGCGTTCACGCAGGTCTCGAACGCGCTCGGAACGGTGACGCCCGCGAAGGAGATGATCGAACTCGCCCATCGCTACGGCGCGAAGGTGTTGCTCGATGGCGCGCAGGCGGTCTCGCATCTTCGCGTCGACGTGCAGCAGCTCGACTGCGACTTCTTCGTGTTCTCGGGGCACAAGGTGTTCGCGCCCACGGGCATCGGCGTCGTCTTCGCGCGCAGCGAGCTGATGGATGCGACCCCGCCGTGGCAGGGCGGCGGCAACATGATTCAGGACGTCACGTTCGAGCGCACCGTGTTCCATCCGTCTCCCGCGCGCTTCGAGGCGGGCACGGGGAACATCGCCGACGCGGTGGGGCTTGGTGCGGCCCTCGACTGGCTTTCGCGCGTGGGGCTCGAGACGGTGGCTCGCTACGAACACGATCTGCTCGAGTACGCGACCGAGAAGGTGAAGCACGTGCGCGGGCTGACGCTGTACGGAACGGCGCCGGGCAAGGCGGGCGTGCTGTCGTTCACCCTGGCGGGGCAGAAGACCGAACAGGTCGGAGCGTTGCTCGACAAAGAGGGCATCGCCGTGCGCTCGGGTCATCACTGCGCGCAGCCGATTCTGCGACGCTTCGGTGTCGAGGCGACCGTGCGTGCGTCGCTGGCGCCGTACAACACGTGCGAAGACATCGACGCGCTGGTCGCCGCGCTGCACCGGCTGCAGGAGCGGTGACGAACCGCGGCGCTCGTGTGAACATCGGCCCGCACCTGACGGAGGGTCGATGAAGCACGTGACGGTTCGTGAAGCAGAGGCGTTGTTGGCCAGCGGCGGCGTCGAGTTGATCGACGTTCGCGAGCCGTCGGAGTGGGCGAGGGGACATCTGCCGGGCGCCCGGCTCGTTCCGCTCGGTACGTTGCGCACGGACCCGAAGTCGGCGCTGCCGAAAGACAACGTGCTCTTCGTCTGCGCGAAGGGCGGGCGATCGCAGCAGGCCGGCCGCGTCGCCGAAGAACTCGGGCTGACGCAGGTCTACAGCCTCGATGGTGGCACCGAGGAGTGGGCGCGGCTCGGCTTGCCGATCGATGTTCCGGCGCCCTCGGCTCCAGCACAGACGGCGACGATTGATGCTCCGCCCGCGGACTTCGAAGCGACGATGCCCGAGCTCGACGCGGTCATCGGCAACAACCTGCGCGAACTACGCACGGCACGGAATCTCTCGCTCGACGCGACCGCGCGCCTCACCGGGTTGTCGCGAACGTTGCTCGGGCAGATCGAGCTGGGCACGAACACGCCAAGCGTCGGGGTCGTCTGGCGCATCGCGCGCGCGTTCGGCGTTCCGTTCGCGACGATGTTGGCGGCTCCGAGGACGACGACGACGGCGCTGCTGCGGAAGGCGAGCGCGAAGCGGCTCATCAGCGCTGACGGCCGGTTCTCGTCACGCGCGCTGTTCCCGTTCGGCGATGCGGGGAAGGTCGAGTTCTACGAGCTGTGGCTCGCCGGTCACGGCCGCGAAGATGCCGAGGCGCATCAGCCGGGCACGCGAGAGAACCTTGTGGTGACGCGCGGGAAGCTGGTGCTCGAGTTCGGTGGTGCGACGCACGAGCTGTCCGAAGGTGACGCGATCGTCTTCGGCGCCGATATGCCGCACTCGTACCGAAATCCAGCCAGTGAAGAGTGCTGGATGCACCTCGTGATGTCTTACGCCTGACGATGGCGAGCGTTCACGTCGAGCAGTCGGCCGGCAGAATCGAACTCCCGCCCGGCTTGAAAGTGACGCGTGGTCGGCGGTGGGTCTCGATTGATGATCTCGACCCCGTCGCAGCGGTGTCACTGGCGAAGAGCCTGTCGAAGGGCCGCCGCGCGGTCGTGCTCTGCGAGGAGAAGTCGTTCGCGCGCGTCTTTCGTGACGGCCGAATGGTGGCTTCACTCGCCGAGGGCAAGCGTACGAGGATCTCTCAGTGGGTGAAGGCCGGCGCTGATGCGACGGTGCTCGAAGATCTCGACGGAGCTGACGCCGACGAAGCCGTCGAGATCGTCGGTGACGCGCTCGGAGTTCCCGATCGTCCGATTGTGAAGCGCGCGAAGCCGAACGGTCTCGAAGCGGTTCGCCTCGAGTGGGAATCGCTCGTGAAAGAAGCGAGGGCGATCGGAGCCGTACTCCCGACGTGGACCCAGCAGCGCCGCAGCTACGCCATCTTCGGAGCCGACGCTGCCTCGATGATTCGTGACCAGATGTCGCTCATTCGACAGGGCATGACCCTCGGAGCACCGAAGAAGCGCCGCCGCTGAATCAGCGCCCGCCGGTGTTCGACGCCCAGCGCGGAGTCGTGCCCTGGTACACGACCAGATTTCCGTCGTTCTGAATCGCCAACCGCGCGCCGGGAAAGCGGAACGTGTTCGTGTGGAAGAGCGGTGTTCCCGCCGCCGTGTAGACGACGAAGTTGCCATCACCCTGCATCGCAGCCAGCGCTCCGCCACGACCGTTCGTCATCGTCGCCCAGAGCGCGCGAGTGCCCTGGTACAGCACGAGGTTTCCATCGGTCTGCATCGCGAGCACGAAGCGCCCATCACACGACGCCTTGCTCTGCCCGGCCGAGAGCGATTGACCAGGCGCGAGCAGCCCACAGCCCGCGGGCGTCGGCGTGGGAGTGGGCGTCGGAGTCGGCGCCGCACGACACGCGGTCGGTGACGTCGTCCTCAGCAGCTCGAACGGGTTGATGTCGCGCAGGTACTGCCCGTCGGGCGACACGTTGAAGTGCAGGTGCGTCGAGCCCGTTCCCGTGCGGCCCATGTAACCGATCAACTGCCCGGCCGAGACCGTCTGGCCTTCGCGTACGACGGCCTCGTCGAGGTGCCCGTAGTAGTACTCCCAGCCGCACTCATCGCGCAGACGCACCCGAAGGCCTGACGTCGAGCTCGGCGTTCCCACCCGAACGATCGTGCCACCCGTCACCGCCACCAACGGCGCGCGCTGAAACGCGAACACATCGATCCCGTTGTGTGTCGCCGCAGGGTTCCAATCGGAGTTCGCGTTCTGATCAGGACACGACGTTCGACACGTTCCCGTTCCGCACGAGGCGCGGTCGTAGCCAATGTTGTGCGCAGCTCCGACGGGGAAGGTGTTCATGCGCGGCGCGCAGCGGATCTCCTGCGTCACCGTCGCCGCCTCGAGCGTTTCGGGGTCGGCCTCTTCGAAGTCACCGCCCTCGGTCACCACGCCCTCGGCGCAGCCCACCGCGAACATCGTCACCATGACCATCGGCAGTCGTCGGAGCATGCGTCGCTCCTGTGCGCCCGCTGTGCCAGTGACGTGACCGACTGGTCAGCTCAACTCTGGCGAACGAATTCGGCCTGATACCCGGTGTCGTGACCGTGCGGTCCTCGTTTCGTGGTGCCACCTGTCGTTCCCACGATCGTCGCTTCCCGCGACGTCACCTGCGGGCGACAGCACCTGTCTCGGAGGCGCTTCACCCCGTGCTATGCAGCGCTCCACATCGCACCCAAGGGGACCTCACATGACCAGCATTCGTCGCATGGGCCAGACCGCCGCCGCTGACCGCGCCATCACGCCAGATGAAGCGAAGGCGATCGTCGCGCAGGCGCAGAAGAACGGCATCGTCTCGAAGACCGAGAAGGCCGACCTGCAGCGCATCATGACCGAGTACAAGGACCTGTTTCAGGCCGGTGCGCTCGAC
>JAEUJR010000068.1 GCA_016793585.1 Archangium sp. | reverse complement strand
GTCGTCACCTCGACGCGCATCACCGGCTCGAGCAGCGCCGGAGACGCCGCCTTGCACGCCTCGCTGAACGCCATCGACGCCGCGATCGTGAAGCTGATCTCGTCGGAGTCGACCTCGTGGAAGCTGCCGTCGAAGACCTCGGCCTTCAGATCGATCAACGGGTACCCAGCCACCGCCCCGCGGTTGAGCGAGTTGGTGATGCCCATCTCGATGGCCGCGAAGAACTCCTTCGGCACGACGCCGCTGGCGATGGTGTTCTTGTACTCGAAGCCCTTGCCGACCTCGTTCGGCGACACGCGCACCTTCACGTGGCCGTACTGACCCTTGCCGCCGGTCTGCTTGATGTACTTGCCCTCGCCCTCGCCGGTGGCCGTGACCGTCTCGCGCCACGCGACCTGCGGCTTGCCGACGTTGGCCTCGACTTTGTGCTCGCGCTTGAGGCGGTCGACGATGATCTCGAGGTGCAGCTCGCCCATGCCGGCGATGATCATCTGGCCCGTCTCTGAGTCGGTCTTCACGCGGAAGCTGGGATCTTCCACCGCGAGCTTTCCGAGCGCGGCCACCAGCTTGTCGGCGTCTTCGGTCGACTTCGCCTCGAGGGCGAGCTGAATCACGGGCTCGGGGAACTCGATCTTCTCGAGCAGCACCGGGTGCGCTTCGTTGCACAGCGTGTCGCCCGTCACGGCGAGCTTGAGGCCGACGATCGCGCAGATGTCTCCGGCGTAGCAGGCGTCGATCTCGTCACGTTTGTCGGCGCGCATCTGCACGAGGCGACCCACGCGCTCCCGCTTTTTCTTGGCGGTGTTCCACACGGCGGTGCCCGACTCGAGCTTGCCCGAGTACACGCGAATGAACGTGAGGGTGCCGAACGAGTCGTTCATGATTTTGAACGCGAGCGCCGAGAACGGAGCGTCGTCGTTGGTCTCGCGCGTCACCGTCTCGCCCTTCGCGTCGAGGCCGTGAACCGGCGGCCGATCGATCGGCGACGGCAGGTAATCGATGACGGCGTCGAGCAGCGGCTGAACGCCCTTGTGTTTGTAGGCTGAGCCACAGAACACGGGGAACACCTTCATCGCGATGCAGCCCTTGCGAACGGCGGCGCGAATCTCGGCCTCGGTGATGCTGGCGCCCTCGTCTTCGAGGTAGCGCTCCATCAACTTGTCATCGAGCTCGGAGACGGTCTCGAGCAGCGCGGTGCGGGCGGCCTTCGCGGCGTCAGCGAACTCGGTGGGAATGTCGACGACGTCGTAGATGCTGCCCTTCTCTTCGTCGTGAAACACGAGCGCCTTCATGCGCACGATGTCGATGACGCCCTTGAGCTCCGACTCCTTGCCCAACGGCAGCTGCATGAGCAGCGGGCGGGCGTCGAGGCGCTCCTTGATCGAGGCGACCGACATGTCGAAGTCGGCGCCCAGCGCGTCCATCTTGTTGATGAAACAGATGCGCGGCACCTTGTACTTGTCGGCCTGACGCCACACCGTCTCGGACTGGGGCTCGACGCCGTTCTTGCCGTCGAACACCGCGACGGCGCCATCGAGCACGCGCAGCGATCGTTCGACCTCGATCGTGAAGTCCACGTGGCCAGGCGTGTCGATGATGTTGATGCGGTGCTTCATCTTCTCGTGCGTCCAGAAGCAGGTGATCGCGGCCGAGGTGATGGTGATGCCGCGCTCGCGCTCCTGGGGCATCCAGTCGGTGGTGGTCGTGCCCTCGTGGACCTCGCCCATCTTATGAATGGCGCCGGCGTAATAGAGAATGCGCTCGGTGGTGGTCGTCTTGCCGGCGTCGATGTGCGCCATGATGCCGATGTTGCGGTAGCGCTCGAGGGGGTATTCGCGGGCCATAGCGCGCCGTCTTTCGCACGGACGCCCGGTTTCTGTCCCGTTTTTCTCGGGCGGCATACCCGGCCGCATGACCTTTCGAATGAGCCTCGTCGTTGAGTGCCTGGCCGTCGTGGCGTGCGGCGTTCCGGTGTTCGAAGCCGAGCCAACCAGCAGCGTCATGACCAGCGTGTCGAGTGACGCGGGAGTCGTCGGCGACGCCGGAGTGAGCGCCGATGCAGGGGGGCCCGTCGATGCTGGAGCGGCCGTCGACGCAGGGAGCAGCACCGACGCTGGTGTAGCTGGCGACGCAGGCGTGCGCACCTGGGAGCGGAACGCGCAGCCGATCTTCATGAGGCACTGCACGCGCTGTCACGAGGCAGGAAATGGTGGGCTCACGAGCTTCGCCGATCGCTACGACGTGCTCGGCCGACAATCGACGATGTGCGCGGGCCAGACCGTGGCGACCTGCATCGGGTGGGTGCTCAGCGATCAGGGCATGGAGGGCGGCCAGTGCCGTACGTGGGAGGTGCGCGCTTTTCATCGGGCCGCCTTTCCGTGCGTCAGCGCTGCCGACGTCGCGGTCGTGCAGGCGTGGATCGCTGGCGGCCTCGTCGAGCGATGACTCAGCGCTCGGCCCAGTGCAGCTTCGTTCGCAGCACCCCGAAGTAGTCGATGGTGGGGTTGCGCACGAGCAGCACGCGTGACTCCGACTTCATCACCTCGAGGCGATCGCCCAGCTTGAGCGGCTGGCCCTCCTGGCCATCGATGGTGAGATAGACGTCGTTGATCTCGCTCGTCAGTTGAACGCGGAGCGGCTGATCGGCGGGCACCACGATGGGCCGCTGCGTGAGCGCGTGGGGACAGATCGGCGTCACCACCACACAGTCGATCGACGGGTGCACGATCGGCCCGCCCGCAGAGAGCGAGTACGCGGTCGATCCGGTGGGCGTCGCGAAGATGACGCCATCGGCCTTGAAGGTGGCGACGTACGCTCCGTCGAGCCACGTCTCGTGATCGGACACCTTCGCGAGCGCCGACTTCGAGATGACGATGTCGTTGAGCACTTCGTCTTCGAGAATCACCTTGCCGTCGCGAATGAGCTTGCACGACAGCTTCATGCGAGAGGCGAGCTTGCTCGTGCCCTTGAGCACCTGATCGAGCGTGGTGAGCGCGTCGGCGACGGGGATCTCGGTCATGAAGCCCAGCGAGCCCAGGTTCACCCCGAGAATGGGCACCGGCCGGCCGCGGAGCGTGCGTGCCGCATGAATGAGCGTGCCGTCACCACCGAGCACGATCACCAGCTCGGCGCGTTCACGAAGCTCATCGGCTCCGGTGGCGGCCCAGCCCAGCTGTTCGGCGAAGTGCGCCTCGACGAGGAACTCGAGGGTTGGGTGCGCGGCCTTGAGCTGGCGAGCGAGCTGCGCGGCTTCGGCCTTCTTCGGCTTCGCGATGAGAGCGATGGTCTTCACGGGCGCGCGGAGCGTATGCCGCCCCTCCCCGCCCGTCACGGCGACACGCCCACTTCATCCCATCAGGCGGGAACACCCTCGATGCCCACCCGCCGCGCCAGCTCGGGGCGGCGCAGCTTCCAGATCACGCCATCGAGCCAGTAGTGAGAGAGCGTCAGCGTGATCCACACCACGCCGCCCCAGGTCGCGAAGTTCCACCCCGAGTCCTTCGTGACGAGCGAGAGGCCGTAGATCACGCCGTACACCGAGCCCGCGAGCGCCCCGAGGAAGGCCATGTACAGCACCGCGCGCTGCCAGCCCGGCTGCGAGAGCCACGAGATGATCTTCGCGTTCGGGTCGACGCCGTTTCGCCACGTGTTGCGGTGGTAGAAGCGCACCATTCCCAGGTACTGAAAGCCGTGCCAGCAGGCCGCCGCCGCAAACGCCGAGGTGTCGTCGGTGGTGATCATCTGAAACGGCACGAAGAACCCGAGGAACGCGCAGAACAAGAAGGCGAGACGAACCCACCCGGCCTTCGCCCACGGCTGGTGGCGCTGCTGAAGACGCTGCACGAGGTACAGCACGGCGAGCACCACGACGGGCACGAGCAGGCTCCAGATGAGCCACGCCGGCGGCACCACGTGGAACACCTCGGTGCCGAACAACACGCGCGGGCCGGTGTGAATGCGGTACGCGACGCACCAGAGCACGAAGAGCAGCAGCAAGGGCCGCTCGAGCTTGAGCGCCAGCGACGTCTCGGGCTCGCCCGACTTGCGCTGGTAGATGCGCAAGATGCCCCAGTTCTGCGCCACGAAGTGCCACGTCGCCCAGTAGAGGATCGTGGAGTTGAGCAGCCGAATGCCCGGGTAGCCCGCCTTCCACGTGATCAGGGCGACCGCGATGAAGATGAGGCCCGGCATGGCGAGCAGCGCGAACGGGCGCTCCTTCACCTCGCGCCGATCGAAATAGACGCGGCTCCAGGTGGCGACCAGGTGTGGGCCGTTCGAGACCACCCCGACGGTGGCGAGCACGTAGAACGGGTCGACGTGGAACCAGGCGGTGGCGGCCCAGGCGATGAGCACCACCGAGGCCGACAGGAAGAAGAACAGGAAGTCCTGCACCGGAGAGATGATCGACAGACGCGGGGCGGCGGCGACGGACATGGCGGAAAAGGCTCGTAGCAGATGCTAGGCGCCCCCGTCATGACGCCTCCGCGGTTGGTGCTGCTTCGCCCGAGAAACGCCGACAACCTCGGGTCCATCGCCCGGGTGATGAAGAACTTCGGGCTCGCCGATTGGGTCGTCGTCTCTCCGAACCCGAAGCTGCTCGAGGTGCCGGGCATGCACCGGCTCGCGGTGAAGTCGGGCGATCTGCTCGAGACGGTGCGGCGGGTCGACACGTTCGAAGAGGCGATCGCCGACTGCTCGTGGGTGGTGGGCACGACGATGCGGTTGATCGACGGGCGCCGGCGCCAGACGCCTCGGGAGGTCGCGCTCGAAGCCGCCGATCGCAACGACGAGAAGTGGGCCATCGTCTTCGGTGACGAGCGCAACGGGCTCACCACCGACGACGTTCGCCAGTGCCACGCGTTGTCGTTCATTCCTTCGTCAGACGATCAGCCTTCGCTCAACCTCGCACAGGCGGTCGGTGTGTACGCGTACGAGGTCGCGATGACGTCGCGCACCACGAAGCCGCCTCCCGGCCCTGCGCTCGCA
>JAEUJR010000150.1 GCA_016793585.1 Archangium sp. | reverse complement strand
CGCCGCAGCACCTGACCCTCGCGGCGCCCGAGTGCTACGACCGTCTCGGCACGCTCGCGCAAATGAACCCGCCGATTCGTGAAGCGCGGCACCGGGAAGCGCTGTGGGAAGCGGTGCGCTCAGGCCTGCTCGACGTGCTGGCCACCGACCACGCGCCGCACACGCTGGAAGAGAAGGCGAAGCCGTGGCCGCAGAGCCCCGCGGGCATGCCCGGCGTGCAGACGCTGGTGCCGGTGATGCTCACGCACGTGCACGCAGGCCGCTTGTCGCTCGAGCGCTTCGTCGACCTCACGTCGGCGGGCCCCGCGCGCGTGTTCACGATGCGGCGCAAAGGCCGGCTCGCGGTGGGCTTCGACGCCGACTTCACGCTCGTCGACCTGGCCGCGAAGGTGACCATCACGAACGCCTGGTCGAAGAGCCGCTGCGGGTGGACACCGTTCGATGGCTTCGAGGCGACGGGCTGGCCGATGGCAACGGTGGTGCGTGGGCAGTTCGTGATGCGCGACGGCGCGCTCGTGGGGGCTCCCGCCGGGCAGCCGATGTCGTTCGACCCCTGACGGAACCGACGGCCGCGCCGGTGCGTTAGCGTCGAGTCATGAAACTGCTCGCGCTGTCGTGTCTGGTGTCGCTGTCGGTCGGTGCGCAGACGTTGCCACCCGAGGCCGAGAAGGTCGTCGCTGCGTACGAGAAGAGCGCGAACGCGATTCGCGAGAAGGCCGAGAAAGAAACACAGCCGCACCTCGACAAGGCCATCGCCGCGCTCCAGGCGTTGCAGGACTCGTACTGTCAGCAGAAGAAGCTCGATGAAGCGCTCGCGATTCGAGAACGCATTCGCGCAATGCGCGGCATTCTTCCCGACCCGGGCGCCTTGTCGGTGCAGGCCTCTGACATCGGGCGCACCCTTCTCTTCGAGGTGACGGGCTCGACGACGGGGAGCGTGTGGGGCACCGAGGTGTACACCTCTGACACCCACCTCGGCGCGGCGGCGGTGCATCAGGGCCTGCTGAAGCCGGGCGAGAAGGGCGTGCTGAAGGTGAAGGTGATCAACGGCCAGCAGCAGTACCTGGGCACGGTGAAGAACGGCGTCACCTCGCAGGGCTACGGCGAGTGGACGGTGAGCTTCACGATGAGCCGGGTGAATTGATCAACGCGCGAGCGGAATCGAGAGCGTCGATACGCCCTCACCGACCAGCACCGTCTGCGTCGCCACGTCGGCGCCGGTCTGCGTCGCCCACGGCCCCGCGCGGTTCGAGTGCGTGTGCAGCACGGGAAAGCTCGACGACGAGACATCGACCCGCAGGCGTGCGCCCTTCGGCAACGTCCACTCCATCGGCCAGAAATCGAGCTCGACCGTCGTCGGCGTTCCCGGCACGTACGTCTGCGCCGTCATCGTCTGCGCGGTGGGGAACGCGAGCGTCGCGGCGGCTTCACGAATCAACAGCGCCTTGCCGTCCTGCTCCGAGATGAGCCTCGCGACGAACGCGGTGTCGGGCGCGGTGGACGAGACCTTCAGCGTCAGGTGCGCGGCTCCCGAGAGGCGGCGCTCTTCGGTCAGCGGAGCCGCCTTGAACGTCAGCACGTCTTTGCGCTCGCAGCTGTCGCCCTGGTCGACCGGCCCGGGCGTGATGCCGAGGTTGCGGAAGAACGCGAACGAGAGCATCGACGCTCCGCCGCGTGACGGGAGCGGATCAGCCGGATCGAACACGTACGCCGTCTGTGTCGACGTCGTCGGAGCCGACTCCAACGCGCCACCCGAACACGACTGCGCGGCATCTGCGTTGCCGAGATGAAACGTCGTCGCGCTGATCGACTGATCAGGCCACTGGTCGTGCGTTCTCCACGCGTGGTCACCCGGCCCGAGCGTGCGCACCTTGCCCTTCTCGAGCGTCGTCAGCGGCTTGCCCTTCAGCGTGTGGTCGAACCACTCGAGCATCAACGGCCACGGGTCGAAGCGCCCGGTGTCGACCTCGTACGAGACGTCTCCGCTCGTCATGTTCAGGTGATTCCACGGCCCGATGACGAAGGCGCTCTGGTCTCGCGTCGCGAGGCGATTCCACACGTCATTCTGCGCGGCGAAGAACGGGTCGAAGAACGCTCCGACGAGCAGCATCGGCACCTTCGTGTTCTCGGGCACCGCGCGGAACGTGCGCTGAATGTCGGTCTGCCAATACGCATCGCCCGGCGCCGGAGCAGCCAGCACGTCGCGGTACCACGGCAGCTTCTTCGTCATGAAGTGCTCGTCAGCCTCCATGGCGGGCCGGTACGCCGCAGCCTTCAGATAGTCGGTGCCCGCCGTCAGCCGCATGCCCCGCTCGGGCATCAACGTCGCCCACGCGGTGAGCAGGTCGTGCCGCAACAACCCGCGCTCGTACGTCGCCAGCCGGAAGTCGACGCCGAACACGCTCGGCACCAGCGTCTTCACCTCGGGCGGCAGCACGTCGGCCATCGTGAGCTGCGTGCACGTGAGGTAGCTCGGCCCGCGCATGCCGATGTTGCCGTCGACGAAGGGCTGCTTCACGAGCCAGTTCACCGTGTCGAGACCGTCGTCGCGCTCGTGCACGATGGGCTCCCAGGTGCCTTCGCTGTCCATCTCGCCGCGCACGTCCTGCAGCACGCAGGCGTACCCGTAGCGCGTCATCACCTTGCACTGGAACCGCTCGAGCGCGCGCAGCGGCGTGTACGGGTTGCGCACGAGAATCGTCGGCGCCTTCTCGACGCCCGCTGGACGAAACACCTCGGTGTGCAGCTTCACGCCGTCGCGCATGGCGACCATGACGTCTTCGCTGCCGCCAAACTCGTTGGTGAACTCGGGCAGCTTCGCCTGCCGCCGGAAGAGCTCGTCGCGGAAGATGGCGATGGTCGCGACGACGAAGGCCACCACGGCCACCACACCCAGACTCCACTTGAGCACCCGGCGCACGCGCACGGAGTAACGCTGGTCGATGCCAGCGTCACCAGTGAATCGCGACCGGTCACATCGACGAGGGCTCGATTCGTCAAGGGAGCGGCGGGCACTTTCGCCCGCCTCGACCCCTGGAGCCGAAGCGATGAATTCCCGAATGAAGAACCCCGCCCTGGTGCTGGACGTGAACCCGGCCATTCAGGCCATGGTGGGCCCCATCTTTCAGAGCGGCCTGCCGAAGGGCCTGCTCGACCTCGTGGGCCTGCGGGTGAGCCAGCTGAACACCTGCGAACTGTGCATCGGCGATGCAATCGAAGCCGGCCGCGACACCCCCGAGATGCAGGAGAAGATCAGCCAGGTCTCGAGGTGGAGAGAGGCAACCTGCTTCTCGCCGCTCGAGCGCACTGGGCTCGCGCTCGCCGAAGCCATCACCACCCTCGGCGCGCGCTACGACTCGGTGCCAGACGCGCTGTGGAGCAACGTCGAGGCACACTTCGACGAGCGTCGCCGGGCAGCGCTGGTGCTGTTCATCTCGGTGATGAACATGTTCAACCGCATCAACGTGAGCACGCGTCAGCTCACGGCCGACTGGAAGTCGTGAGCGTGGCACCCCGAGCGAGGCGGCTCAGCTGAACGGGCGCACGTCGAGCCGGGCCAACGTCTCGGGGTCCATCACGACGTGGATTTCCACCACCCGGTCGCCGTCGAAGGTGAACACGAAGGCCGAGCGGGTGACACCGCCCACCTGCCACGCCGCGCCAGCCTCGCCGTCGATGAGCATCGCCTGAGCGCCATTCGCGCGACCCTTGAACGTAAGCAGCACCTCGTTCGCGCCGACCACGCGCCGCCGCAGCGCGGGTGCCGGCAGGGCGCCGAGCTGATTCGCCCGGGCGGTGCTCACCGCCATGGCGTCTGCCTTCAGCTCCACGTCCGGCGCGATGACCGTCAGCAGCTGCTGCAAATCGCCGCCACGTGAGGCGGCGAAGAACGCATCGACCAGCTCGCGATGCCTCGCGACCTCGGCCTCGGGAACGGGCGGCTGGCCCTGCACCCGACGGCGCGCGCGGCTGGCGAGCTGGCGGGTGGCGACCACCGAGCGGTCGACGATGGGAGCAATCTCGTCGAACGTGAGCTCGAAGAGGTCATGGAGAACGAAGGCCACGCGCTCCGCTGGCTGCAGGCGCTCGAGCACCAGGCCCATCGCCGGGCCAAGAGCGTCGGCCAGCACGGTCTGGGCTTCGAGGTCGTCGGGCGCGGGTCGCTCGACGGTCACGCTGTCTTCCTTTCGCGCGGTGCGAGCGCGAAGGTGGTCGAGGCAGACACGGGCGAGCACGGTGCGCAGCCAGCCGCCCACGTTCTCGACGCCATCGGGCGAGGCCGAGGTGATGCGCAGCCATGCTTCCTGGAGCGCGTCGTCGGCCTCGGTACTCGAACCCAGCATTCGCACCGCGACCTTCTTGAGGAGGGCGCGGTTCGCTTCGAACTGCTCGGACAACCAGGTGTCGTGACGCATGAGGCTCCTTCACACCATGACGCCCGAGGTCGTGTGCATGTGACCAGCTTCACGCGACGAGGTCGCCAGCACTCGACTCGACGGCTGGAGAGCACTACGCCGAGCCAGTGACCCGACGGCACCGCTACGCCGAGACGCTCCGCAGGCCCGCCCACATCAGCCACCGCGGCGGCGCGAAGCTCGAGCCCGAGAACACCCTCACCGCCTTCACCCGCGCGGTGAACGAGTTTCACACCGACGTGCTCGAGCTCGACGTGCACCTCACGCGCGATGGTGTGCTGGTCGTGCACCACGACCCGACGCTGGAGCGGTGTACGAACGGCACAGGTGCGCTCGCGCAACACTCGCTCGCCGAGCTGCAGCAGCTCGACGCCGGCTTTCACTTTTCCCCTGATGGCCTCACGTTTCCGCGGAGGGGCCAGGGCGTTCGAATTCCCACGCTGCGCGAGGTGCTGACGACGCTGCCGAACGTGCGCGTGAACCTCGAGGTGAAGCCGGACGTGCCGGGCATCGAGCAGGTGCTGGCCGACGAGGTTCGCTCCCTCGGCGCGGTGGAGCGTCTCTGCATCGGCAGCGAGTCTGACGTGGTGGCCGAGCGGCTCGTCACGACCCTGCCCGAGGCGTGTCATTTCTTTCCTCGCGAGGCGCTGACGGCGTTCGTGTTGGGCGCGCTCGGTGGAGACGGCTCCACGCCCGACCCGCGCTTCCACGTCGCCGACATGCCGGCCGAGTACGAGGGCATGCCGCTCATCACGCCCGAGCTGATCAGCACGGCCCGTACGCACGGCATCTCGGTGCTGGTGTGGACCATCGACGACGAAGCGCAGATGCACGCGCTGCTCGAGGCCGGCGTCGACGGCATCATGACCGACCGGCCCGACGTGCTCCGCCGCGTGCTGGGACCTGCCTGATCAGGGGTACTTGATCAGTGCGACAGGTTGATCCAGATCTGTGATCAACAAGAAAAATGGGCTGGGTGAGTAGCAGCTCACCCAGCCCGACATGCGAGTCGTCGTATCGACCCGCCAGAAGCGGCGCGCTTGGTAGTGCCGACGCTCTCGCCTGTCAACAGATCGAGCCCTTGGCTCGAGGAGTGGCGATGAGCGTCGGAAACGTCATCTATGCATCGTACTTGGAGCAACGAGCACTCTCTCAAGAGGCTCAGCCCAAAACTCGCGCACGAAGGCCGGAGCGGACTCGAGGGACCACCCTTGCGACTGATTCCTCCCCGCAGCCTTTCGAGCGGCTAGAGCCCAGTCGAGGCCTTCGCACCGAGAACCTGCTTCCTCCTGAACTGGCGAATCTCGCTGGCGCGCTCCGAAGTCAGATCATTCGCCCGCCGTGCTCGTGCACAACGACCCTGTTTGCGCTCTGGGTTCAGGTCGGGCTGGCAAGACCAGGGGAGAATGCAACTGAAGTCGTCAGTTGCCTCGAGCTTGAGTGCCGCAGTTGCCATTCGATTCTGCGAGTGGACGGTGAGATCGCCGATGTCATTCGAGTTCCCGAGCCGCTGCGTTCGGTGAGTGGCAGCGCAAACAGGACTGCACCTGCTCGCGGCCACCTTCGCCTCGTGAGGGGTCCTGGAACAACGCACTGCTGAGGCGTTTCTCCTTCACGACCGGGGGCAAACCGGGTTCATTGCCCCGATGCCCCGCATCGTTCTCGTCCTCGTGGTTGCCGCAGCGTTCACGGCCATCGGCTTCGCGTGCGGCAGCACCTCGACGTGTGGACCCACCACCTGCCCCTCGGGCTGCTGTGACTCGATGGGCCTGTGCTCGACGAGGCCAACGTTACCAACCGAAGAACTCACCCGCCGCGGCTGTGGAACGAACGGCGGCGCCTGCGTGATGTGCGGCTCGACCGAAATCTGCAGCAACGGCGCCTGCGTCGCCGACCCGAGCCAGGTGGTCGACGCCGGAGCCACCTGCGCCAACTGCCGCGGCTGCTGTCAGAACGGCGTCTGCCGCACGGGCAACGTGACGAACGCGTGCGGCTTCGACGGAGGCACGTGCTCCGACTGCACCACGCAAAACCGACAGTGCATCGCGGGCCGTTGCCAGACGCCGTGCGGGCCGACGAAC
>JAEUJR010000038.1 GCA_016793585.1 Archangium sp. | reverse complement strand
CGGGCTGCCGTGCGAGCTCGACTTGCCGCCCTTGTTCGGCGAACCGAAGCCGATGGTGGTCTTCACGACGATGAGGGTGGGCTTGCCCGTCTCGGCCTTCGCGGAGCGAATCGCCGCGTCGATGCCGTCGAGATCGCCGTTGCCGTCGGCGACGTGCAGCACCTGCCAGCCCCACGACTCGTAGCGTTTGGCGACGTCTTCGGTGAACGAGATCTTCGCGGGCCCGTCGAGCGTGACGTCGTTCGAGTCGTAGAGGCAGATCAGCTTGCCGAGCTTGAGGTGGCCGGCCAGCGAGGCGGCCTCCATGGCGACGCCTTCCATCACGTCGCCGTCGCCGACGAGGCAGTACGTGAAGTGATCGACGATGGTGTGGCCGGGCTTGTTGAAGCGGGCGGCCAGCGCGCGCTCGGCCATCGCCATGCCGACGGCGTTCGCGTGGCCCTGGCCGAGCGGGCCGGTGGTGGCTTCGACACCGGGCGTGTGCCCGAACTCGGGGTGACCGGGCGTCTTCGAGCCCCACTGGCGGAAGTTCAGCACCTCGTCCCACGAGAGCGGGTAGCCGTGCAGGTGGAGCAGCCCGTAAAGCAGCATCGAGCCGTGGCCGGCCGAGAGCACGAAGCGATCGCGATCGGCCCACTGCGGCTGCGACGGTGAGTGCTTGAGGTGCCGGTTCCAGAGCACCCAGGCCATCGGGGCCGCGCCGAGCGGAAGGCCGGGGTGGCCGGAGTCGGCCTTCTGGATCACGTCGATGGCGAGGGTGCGAAGCGTGTTGATGCAGAGGAGATCGAGCTCACGGCCAGAGGTCGTCATGGGGCCGCGAGTTAGCAGGGTCAGAGCGAGTTCGCGACCTGCACGCTCTCGTACACGGTGCGATCGATGATCGCGGGTTGATCACCGAGGTAGCTGAACGCGTGAAAGTTGTTGCGACTCAGTGACGGCGTCGGCGGCGTGACGGCAGGCAGCCCGAACCGCGCCGGCCGCGCAGACAGCCCACGCCGCTGTTCGTGATCGACCCGCAGCTGCGTCGCGCGATGGCACACGCCGCAGTCGATGAGCGGCGTCGGCGTGTCGATGGGGTTCTCGACCTTCTCGATGGCCTCGCGAACGTCGCCCTGCACGTTGCGCTGCGCCGCCAGCCGCTCGAGCACGGTCGTCACCACGCCCCCATCGGCATCGAGCACACCTTCGGGCTCCACTTCCGCAAACTGCCCGGGCCGGCCATAGCCCTGACGCTGCAGCTGCACCTCGTCCATCGGGAGCAGCGAGAACGAGCCCGTGCCCGTCGTCGCGATGCGCGTGAGCACGCCGCCCATCACCGAGAAGCGGAAGAAGCGCCAGTCGACGTTCGCGTTCATCACCGCCACTTCGCGCAGCCGCGCAGGCGTGCAGTGACGCGTGAGGAACGTGCGCATCGCCGAGCCCCACGCACCGGTCAGGCCTTCCTGCGCCAACACAGGGTGAACACCGAGCGCCACGCCCTTCGTCCGTGCGCCACTCAGACGAGCGAGGTCGTAGACGTCGCGGCGAACGTCGGCCCATTCGGCATCGTCGAAGACGAAGAACAGATGAATCGCGCTGTCTTCGACGACCAGCGTGTCGGGGTCGATGGCCTGGGCGACGAGCCGAACCTGGTGCTGACAGACTCCTGCAGCAGCGGGGAAACACGGGTCGACACGAACGCTCACCACCCTCGGCGTCGCGAACGCCTGGTACTGCGAGGCGGCGCGCTGTGCGGGCGTGAGGAAATCGGAGAGCGGCGGCAGCGCAATCGACACCGGCAGCAGCCACGACACGTCGTTCACCGACAACCCGCCATCGGGTCGAACGGGCGCAGGCTGACCCGCGTCTGGAATCAGGGTTCCC
>JAEUJR010000015.1 GCA_016793585.1 Archangium sp. | reverse complement strand
CCGAAGAACCCGATGCGCGCGGTGGTGGCGAAGGCCGGCGGCTCGGGCAAGTACTCCATCGAGGTGCATCGCTGGGTCGTGCTGAGCAAGGAAGGCGCTGCGAAGACGCCGCGGGAGTGGCCGATTCGCGTGGTGCGCTTCCGCGCCGGCAAGGTCGACACGGGGTGGAAGATCCTCCCCGCCTCCGACTGGAACGCCGAGTAGCCGACGTCACCGGCGCGAAAGCCGCGGCCCCACGTGCTCAGCCGGGTCGACGCGGTAGCGGGTGCCGGGCTCGAGCTGCACCTCGCTGAGGCCATCGAGTGAGACCCCGGCGACGACCGGCACGACCTCGCCGCCTTCGAGCGTGAGGAAGTGCTGGCTGCCATCGAACGAGAGCGCGTCGGTTCTCACCACCGTCACGTCTCCCTCGAGCTCGGGCATCACGTCGACGAACGCGTTGATCCGCAGACACCGCGCCTCGTTCTGCGCGAGGTAGCGCAGCGTCACGGTGCCTTTCTTGGCATCGACCCACTCACTCACCTGTGGGGGGCCCAGGCGAACGGTGCCGCAGCGAGACGTCGCCGTCGCCATCGCTCGCGGAAAGGCCGCGGCCAGTTGCTGAGGCACCTCGACCGCGACCGTCACCGCGCGAAGATCGGCCACCCGCGCGAGCGGCCGATCGCGGCGTGGGTCGACCTGCTGGCCGACCCGCGCCGAGAGCTCGATCACCGTGCCGTCGACGCTGCTGCGGGCCCAGGCGAGCCCCGACTCGTCGAGCGCTCCGATCGCGCGCACCGCGGCGTCAGCGGCCGCGAGCTCGAGCTCCAGCTGACGGCAGCGCGCGCGGGCCCGCTCGATGGTCTGCACCGTCGTCGCCCGGCGCTCGAACAGGCTCTCGGCGCGGCGCAGCTCGATGCCGGCGTGGGCGAGCTGCGCCCGCGCAGCCGCCGCGCGTGCCTGCAGCGTCGGGGCGCCCGGCCCACGAATCGAGAACAGCTTCTGCCCCGCCTTCACCCGATCACCCGAGCGCACGAGCACCTGGGCCACCGCTCCAGCGACGGGCGCGTCGACCCTCGCGCTGGTGGTGGCATCGACCGTCACGGTTCCGGGCCAGTGCCGCTCGAGCAGCGGCCGGCGCAGCGCCGAGGTCTCGACGCGCACGGGAGTGGCCGAGGCGACGGGAGCTCGCGCGACCGGCTCCTCGTCGAGGCACGCCATCGCGTTCCACGTCACCACGCCGACCCAGAGGACCACGCTCAGCGACGACGGCGGGCGACGGGTTCGCATGCGCAACGTCTCAGCAAGCGGCTTGCCACCTCGCGCCCTCGCGGCACCTGCGCTCGACTCGTGCATTCTGCAACGGTCGAGGCGGGCACCATGGCATCACTCGTCGTCGGCTCCGGTGCGCCGGCCGCGGCGGTGAATGGTGGAGACGTCGATGCCCAGAATCTGGGCCGCGTGCGTCTTGTTGCCGTCGCAGGCCTTCACCACCGCCGCGATGTAGTCCTGCTCCACCTGCCGCAGCGTCAACCGCCGCGCGACCGCCGTCTGCAGGTTGAGGCCGTCTTCGAGCTTCGCGGGCAGATCGGGCTCGATGTCTTCGAGCTCGACGGTGGGCTTGTCGACGAGCACCGCGACGCGCTCGACGAGGTTCTGCAGCTCACGCACGTTGCCAGGCCAGGTGCGCTGCTGCAGGGCGTGCATGGCGGCGGGCGAGAAGCGCTCGACGACGGTGCGGGGCGCGCGGCTGCGCACCTCGGCGAGGAACGCGGCGACGAGCAGGGGCACGTCTTCGAGCCGCTCCCGCAGCGACGGCACCTGCACCCGCAGCACGTTGAGCCGGTAGAAGAGATCGCCGCGAAACTGGTTGGCCGCGATGCGCTCCTCGAGGTTCTGGTGGGTGGCGGCGATCACCCGCACGTTCGTCGGGCGTGACTGATCGGCGCCGACCGGCCGCACCACGCCGTCTTGCAACACGCGCAGCAGCCGCGACTGCAGCTCGACCGCCATGTCGCCGATCTCGTCGAGAAACAGGGTGCCACCATCGGCCTCGGCGAAGAGCCCGCGGCGGGCCTGGGCGGCGCCGGTGAAGGCGCCCCGGGCGTGGCCGAAGAGCTCGCTCTCGAGCAGGTGCTCGGGAATCGCGCTGCAGTTCACCGCGACGAAGGCCTGCGACGAACGCGGGCTCAGCTCGTGAATGCTGCGCGCGACCAGCTCCTTGCCCGTGCCGCTCTCGCCCCGAATGAGCACCGACGCGTCGCTGCTCGCGAAGCGGGGCAGGGCGCGCGCGAGCGCCTGCATCGAGGGGCTCTGCCCGACGAGGCGGTGCAGCCCGAGGCGGTGTTTGAACTCGCGGTGCTCGGCCCGCACGGTCGCTTCGTCGAGCGCGCGGCGCACGAAGACGAGCACCTCGTCGATGGCGAAGGGCTTGGTGAAGTAGTGCGCGGCGCCGCGTTTGATCGCCTCGACGGCCGACTCCACGCCGCCGAAGGCGGTCATCACCAGCACGGGCACGGGCGGCGTGATGCGGCTGGCCGCTGCGAGCACGTCGAAGCCGTCGACGTCTTTCATGCGCAGATCGGTGAGCACGAGATCGGGTGGGGCCGCAGTGAGCGCCGCGATCGCCTGCGCTCCGCCGTTGCACGACGTCACCTCGTAGCCCGCGTCACGCAGCGGGTCGGCCAGCAGCAGCCCCATCTCGGGGTGGTCGTCGACCACCATCACCTTCTGCTTCTTCATCGCGACTCCGGAGCCAGCGGCCAGGTGACGGTCAACGAGGTGCCTGCGCCTGGCGCGCTGCGCACCTGCACGGTTCCATGGTGGCTTCGAACGATCTGCGCAACCACGGTCAGCCCGAGCCCGGTGCCCTGGCCACGCTTCTTCGTTGTCCAGAACGGGTCGAACATGCGGCGCTGGGCCTGCTCGTCGAGGCCGTCACCGTGATCGACGAGCTCGAACTCGGCGTACCCGGCGCGGCGCACGACCGAGAGCTCGACCTGCTGGCCCGGCTTCGAGGCGTCGAACGCGTTCATGACGAGGTTCACCAGCACCTGCTGCAGCTGATCGGGGTCGGCCGAGATCTGCACCTCGTCGCCAGGCAGCACCACGAGCGACACCCTGCGCCGCTGGGCTTCGAGGTCGAGCAGCTGCCGAACCGCCTCGAGCGCGGCCCGGGCGCCGACGGGTTGGGTGAGGGCGGGCTGATCGCGCGAGAAGTCGAGCAGCTGACGCACGATGCGGCTGACGAGATCGATCTGCTCGATGATCGTGCTCAGCCCCGGCGCTCCTTCGTGCCCGGCGCCCAGGTTCTTTCGCAGGTACTCGGCGCGGCCGCGCACCACCGCCAGCGGCGTGCCGATCTCGTGGGCAAAGCCGGCCGCGAGGGCGCCGACCGTCGACAGCTTCTCGGCGCGCAGGAGCTGGCCCTCGAGCGCCCGCAGCTCGGTCACGTCGTCGAGCACCAGCAGCAGCCCCAGGCCGATCTCGGGTCTGGGCACGGGGATCGCCGAGATCGAGAACGAGCCCTCGAGCCCGCCAAAGTGCAGCGGCTCGGCGACGAGCTGGCGTGGGCTCGCGCTCCGGCGCGCCTCGGCGACCAGACCCGAGAGCCGCTCGCGCGTGCGCAGCTCGGCGTTGCTCCACAGGCCCTCGAGCGCGGCGCCTTCACGAATCGACGGCACCCGGCGGGCCAGGGCGCGGTTGACGAAGGTGATGGTGAGATCGGGCGCGACGGCCACCACGGCGGCGGGCATGCCGTCGAGCACGTGGCGCATGACGTCGCGGGTGCGGGTGATCGCTTCGGAGTGGCGCCGGCTCTCGTCGAGCTCGGCGGTGCGGCGGCGCGCGACCACCAGCGCCGCGCCGACGGCCGCGAAGAGCGCGGCGAGCACGGCGACGAGCAGGGTCAGCCGCGTCACCAGGCTGCGCTCGGTCGAGCCTCCGAGCTGCGCCGAGCTCAAGGAGCCAATGGCCCAGCTCGAGCCGCCCGCGACGGGGATCGCGGCGTAGCTGAAGATCGCCTCGGCGTCGGGCAGGCCCACCGCGGCCGCCGTCGATCCATGCACGAGGCTCCAGCCCGTCTCGGCGCGGGCGAGGCGGGCCAGCGGCTCCACCAGCTCGTCGGGCGCCGTGGCGGGCGCGCGGAAGAAGCCCGCGAGGCTCGCGTCGGACGGCGCCAACGGCAGCCCGTGCGGCCCGATCAGCAGCAGCGGCCCCTTGCCCAGCACCGCCAGCTGCGTGACGAGCGGAGCGACGTCGATCAACAACACCACCGCGCCTTTGAGCTGCCCCGCCTCGTCGTCGTAGCCGGTCGCGAAGGTGCGCAAGAGCCCTCGCTCGTCGAGCGGCGACGACACCAGCACGAGGCCGGGCTTCGACAGCGCCTCGCGCGCGGCCTTCGCGAAGTCGGCGCGCCCGAGATCGGGGAAGCGCGGGTCGACCAGCCGCAGCACCTCGGCGCCCGCCGCGTCGAAGGCGACGATCGCCTTGTACTTCCCCACCGCGCGGAGCAGCGCCCGCAGCTCCTGCTCGCGCGCGTCGGGCCCACCCCCTTCGCCCAGCATCTCGCCGGCGAAGCGCACGTCTTCGGCCACGTCGGTCAACCCGTCGCCCACCACACGGGCCTCGCGCTCGAGCTCGAACGCGCGCTCCGCGCCGAGCGCCTGCACGAGCGTCTGGCGATCGCTGCGCACCAGCGCCGCCACCATGATGACGGAGCCGATCAACCCCACCAGCAGCGCGGTCACGCTCACCAGCAGGCCTGTGGGGAGACGGTTCATGCCCAGCGCTCTGTGCAAACGAGCCGCCAGCGCCGCAAGAGGCGTCGCCGGAAATCGACCGTTGCAGAATGCACGGGCTCAGGCCGCCGCGGGCTTCTTCTTCTTCTTTCCTCCGCGAGAGGCAGGCAGCGCCGCGGCGAACTGGGCGGCCGTCTCACGGTCGAGCGCGACCGCGGCGAGCGAGGTGAGGTGAACGAGGTTCGCCTCGAGGCGCGCCTGCGTGGCGTTCGCCGCCGCGGTCGCCTGCTTCGACGAGATCTTCTTGCGCTCCTGGGTCGAGTCGGCGGCGCTCACGGCAGCGAGCAGCTTGCCCGCGCGATCGAGATCCTCCTGGAGCACGCCGATGGCCCGCGCCTGCGCCGGGTCGGCGCTCGCCGCCGCGAGAATCGAGGCGAGCCCCTTCTCGACCGACGACACCGTGTGGTTGACCTGTTGACCCACGCCCCACGCCCGCCAGACGGCCTTCTGGCCCGCGGCTCCCGTACGCACCAGCGCGCGCAGGTTCGCGACGAGGGCTGCGCCTTCGGCCACCGCGTCGTTCTGCGAGACGGTCGACGCGCGCTTCGTGGCCCGTTGCGCCGAGGTGCCGCCCAGCAGATCGCGCAGCGAGGCAGTGTCGGCCGCGAGGCCATCGATGAACCCCGCCCCCATGCGGGCCTCGAGCTTCGCGCGGAACTGCGCAGCCAGGGTGATCAGGGCTTCTGCGGCGCGCACGGCTTCGGCTGCGGTCCAACGAGTCGTCATGTGTTTTCCCCCAGGGTGAACGGCAACCGGAGGATACCGGAGCACGGGCGGTTGCGGCATCACGAAGCCGATCGCGCACATCACGAACCCGTTCGCGCTCATCACGAACCAGTTCGCGCTCATCACAGGAGCCATCGCGCACCCGCCGAACGCCGTCGCGCGCATCACCCTCGTGATGCCACCCCCGCGAACACTCGCGCGCCTCATCACCGAGGTGCTCGCGCGCCATCACACCCGCGTCGTCTGCTCCCCAGCGGGCCAGCGCGGCATCACCGGGGCGCTCGCCCTCATCACAGTGTGCTTCGCACGGCAGAGGTTCGGAGCGGGAAGCGCCGACCCGCTCACGGCGGCGCTTCGATCAGCTCGTGCCTTGAAGCGAGCGTGCCGAAGGGTGGCCCTCCGAAGCCTCGAGTGCGCCTGGGCCCGAAGAATGGCCCACCCGGTCGAGAGCCAATCCTCAGCGCTCACGACGAAGTCGAGGCATCACGCTCTGCGGGCTCGCGGCGGCCTCATCAAGGCGGGCCAACCGCATCGGCTTCCTCACGCCGAACCGCACCCGCAAGACCTGAGGAGTGGTGGGGGGGGCTCGCCGACCGACCACCTCGGCCGACCGGTCGCCGCGTCCTCCCGACGATCGACTCCTGCTCGATCTCGAACGCGACGACGACGTCAGCGAGCGGATCGCCTCGCGCCCCCGCCACGGCCAGAGCGAGCTTGCGCCGTCAACGCCTCAGCGCCATCGGCTTCACTCGGGGCGGCTCAACGCGATCAGGAAGGCCACGTAGGCCGTGACGAGCAGGCCCCCTTCGAGGCGCGTGATGAGGCGGGGGCGGCTCATGGAGACGGCTCCGAACAGCGTCAGCACCACCAGCGCGACGAGATCGAACTGCACCGACGCGAACGGCGCCTGCACCGGCGAGATGAGGGCCGCGGCGCCCAGACACAGCAGCGCGTTGAAGATGTTCGAGCCCACCACGTTGCCCACGGCGATGTCGGAGTGCCCCCGGAACGCGGCGATGAGGCTCGTGGCCAACTCCGGAAGCGACGTGCCGACCGCCACGATGGTGAGCCCGATGATTCGCTGCGAGATGCCGAACGAGGTCGCCAGGCCCACGGCGCCGTCGACGAAGAGACTGCCGCCGATCACCAGGAACGCGAGGCCCACCACCGCCGTCAGCGCCATGCGCACGCGGCTGCCGGCAGCGGGCGCTCCCGCGAGATCGGCCGCGGCCTGCATCTCGTCCACGCCAGCCACCGTTCGTCTCATCGAGCGGCGCGCAGACGTCACCATCCACCCGCTGTAGGCGAGCGCCACCACCACCAACGCGCCGCCCTCGACCCGGCTCACCACGCCGTCGAACAGCACGAAGGGAATCGCGAGCGTCGACAGCACCAGCACCGGCACCTCGCGTCGGCTCAACGCCGCATCGACCCGCGCCGGCTTGAGCAGCGTGGTGAGCCCGAGAATGAGGCCCAGGTTGGCGATGTTGCTGCCGACGACGTTGCCGAGCGCGATGGCTCCAGAGCCCGCGAGGCTCGCCTTCACCCCGACCACGATCTCTGGCGCCGAGGTTCCGTATGCGACCACCGTCAGGCCGATCAGCAGCTGCGGCACGCCCAGCGCCCGCGCCAGCCCCGACGCGCCCCCGACCAGCCACTCCGCTCCGAAGTAGAGGAGGACTCCCCCTCCCAGCAGCATCATCAGGTTCATCGGTTCCCCCACTTCACTTCGAGGTCGAGCTCTCGGCTTCGTCTGCTGTCACGGCACCGGTGACCACCGACGCCCGTGGCAGCAGCCCCCGACCGAGGAGCAGCGCGAGCACCGAGGCGACTGCGCTCGCGCAGAGAATTCCCAGCTTCGCGGGCCCCAACAGGAGCGGATCGGCGAAGGCCAGCTGCGCGATGAAGAGCGACATCGTGAAGCCGACGCCAGCCACCGCGCCCAGCACCACGAGGTGGCGCTTCGAGAGCCCGGTCGGCAAGGCGGCCAACCCGAGCCGAAGGGTGACTGCGCACGCCACCAACACGCCGATGGGCTTGCCCACGACGAGCCCGAGCGCGGCTCCACCCAGCACCCGCCACGACGACTCGTCGAACGACACCCCGGTCAGCACCACGCCCGCGTTGGCCAGCGCGAAGAGCGGCATGATTCCGAACGCGACCCATGGGTGCAGCAGCTCGATGAGGCTCTCGGCCGGAGCCATCGCCTCGCGCCGCGCCACCTCCACATGCCGCAGCGCCTGCGCCAGCTCGTGCGCCGAGAGCGCTTCGGGCCTCGATCGTTCGAGGTGGTCGAGTTCCTTGCGCATGTCGTCGAGGAAGCCCGCCGGCCCGAGCCACGCCTGCACCGGCGTGATGAGCCCGATGATGACGCCCGCGATCGTCGGGTGAACGCCCGCCATCGCCACGCCCGCCCACACCACCACGCCCGGAACCACGTAGGCCGCCTTCGCGCGAACGCCGAGCCGCTGCATGGCGAAGATGATCACGAGGCCCGCCGCAGCCAACGCCAGCCCGGCCCACGAGATGCCGTCGGAATAGAAGAGGGCGATCACGACGATCGCGCCGAGATCGTCGATCACCGCGAGCGCCAGCAGCAGCACCCGCAGCGCGGGCGGAACACGCGAGCCGAGCAGCGTGAGAATGCCCACGGCGAAGGCGATGTCGGTCGCCATCGGTACGCCCCAGCCCGAGCGCGTGGCCGGTGCTCCGGCGAAGCCGAGGTAGATGATCGCAGGCACGATCATGCCGCCGAGCGCTGCCGCGAGCGGGAGCGCCGCGCGTCGCAGCTCCGACAACTCTCCGTGGTGAAGCTCGCGGCGAATCTCGAGGCCGACGACGAAGAAGAAGATCACCATCAGGCCGTCGTTGACGATCCACTCCACGCTGCGCTCGAGCGCGAAGCCGCCCACCCGCAGCCCGACGGGCGCGTGCCACAGGTGCAGGTACGACTCGGCCCACGGCGAGTTCGCCCAGCCCAGCGCGACCGCCGCCGCCACGAGCAACAGAATGCCGCTCGCCGCTTCGATGCGAAGGAAGCGCTCGAGCGGGCGCGTCGCGAGTCGGGCTGCACGCATCAGCGGCGCCCAGGCTTCAGGTGGAAGGGGGGAGGTCGACATGTGGTTCCCTGCCGGAGATCCCGGCAGGTGGCGGCCCGACCACCCGATGACCTGCGGCTACGAGCCGCACCCAGAGGCTGCTGTGAACCCCTCAATACAGGAGTTGGCAGACAACGGCCGAGCGGAATCGCCATTTCAGGGCGTGCTTTCAACCGGTTGACCCACCGGGCTGGACAGGATCTCCCTGCGGGGTAAGGGCGCGCGCGTGAACGACTCCTCGACTGGCTTTTCGACGCTCGGCCTCCACGCGCTCTCGCTGCAGGCGCTGGCCACCAAGGGCTACACGCAGCCCACTCCGATTCAGCAGCAGACGATTCCGCCCGGGCTCGCGGGCCGCGACGTCATCGGCTGTGCCGCGACCGGCACCGGCAAGACCGCCGCCTTCATGCTCCCGATGGTGGAGCGCTTGCGCGGCAAACACGGCATCACCGGCCTGGTGCTCGCGCCCACGCGTGAGCTCGCGCTGCAGATCGCCGAGCACGCCCACGACTTCGGCCGCCCGCACCACGTGAAGGTCGCGACCCTCATCGGCGGCGTCGGCATGGGCGCGCAGATCGAAGCGCTCAAGACGGCCAACCTCGTCATCGCGACGCCCGGCCGCCTCATCGATCACCTCAACGAGGGCTACGCGAGCCTCACGAAGGTCGAGATCCTCGTGCTCGACGAGGCCGATCGCATGCTCGACATGGGCTTCAAGCCGCAGCTCGACAAGATTCTCGCGCGGCTGCCGAAGGCCCGTCAGACGCTGCTCTTCTCGGCCACCATGGCCGGAGAGGTCGCCCAGTTCGCGAAGACGCACAGCAAAGATCCCGTGCGCGTCGAGGTGAGCCGCTCGGGCACCACCGCGAAGAACGCCACCCAGTGCGTGTACGAGGTGGGCCAGAACGAGAAGTCGCACCTCTTGATGGCGCTGCTCTCGGAGGGTGAAGAGAGCACGCTCGTCTTCACGCGCACCAAGCGCCGCGCCGACGTGCTGGCCAAGGCCATCGCGCGCAACGGCCACACCGTCGAGCGCATTCACGCGAACCGCTCGCAGAACCAGCGGCAGCAGGCGCTCGAGGGCTTCAAGTCGGGGCGCTACCGCGTGCTCGTCGCCACCGACATCGCCGCGCGCGGCATCGACGTCGCCGAGATCGGCCACGTGGTGAACTTCGATTTGCCCCACGTGCCCGAAGACTACGTGCACCGCGTCGGCCGCACCGCGCGCGCTTCGGCCACGGGCCACGCCTCGGCCTTCTGCTCACCCGAAGAGCTGCCGCTCCTCAAAGACATCGAGCGCCTCATTCGCGGGCCGGTGCCGCGCCGCTCGATTCCGCGGGAGTCGGAGGGCTTCAAGCAGGCGGTCGCGAAGGACGCCTCGTTTCGCAGCCAGCCCGGCCACGCCGTTCGTCAGGAGAACCGGCCGCACGGTGGCCAGCCCGGTGGGCCGCGCTCACCCCGGCAGCAGCGCCGCGGCGCGCGTTCGCAGGGGCGTGGTGGTGGCGGCGGCTCGCACAGCTCGTCAGGTCACTCCGCGAGCGGTGGTACCGGCAAGGTGCTCTTCAGCGGGCGGCCCAAGGGGCGGTGAGCACCCGCGTGGGAGGCGGCCAACGAGAGCCTTGAGTCGTCGCCCGGTGGGAAGCATGTTCCCCGGCCATGCGAACGATCCTCCTGTGGGTGGCAGTGTCGGGTCTGGCAGTCTTCTCGGTCGCCTGTGGAACGCAGCCGGCGGCGTGTTCCGCGAGCACCTGCCCAACAGGGTGCTGTGACGCCTCTGGCATGTGCCAGATGGGCCAGTCGACCTCGGCCTGCGGCAAGAGCGGCGGCGCATGCACCTCGTGCTCGGTGAACCAGACGTGCACCGCGGGCTCGTGCGTCACCATGAGCTCCAACGGTGGTGGTTCGTCTGGCACGGGTGGTGGCTCGGCGGCGGGTGGCTCGGCCGCAGGCGGCTCGGCCACGGCGGGAGGCTCGACGGCGGGTGGCTCGACGGCCGGTGGCGCCGCAGCGGGCGGTTCGGCCGGTGGCGACGCGGGCGGGAGCGCGGCTGGCGGTGACGCTGCAGGCGGCTCGGCGGGTGGTGGCTCGGGCGCCGACGTCACGCCTCCGACGATTCTCTCGACGACGCCCCAGGCTGGCGCTTCGAACGTGCCGGGCGGCACCGACGCCGGCATCACCGTCACCATCGACTTCAGCGAGCCCATCGACACGGCGAGCTTCATGGCCACCTTCGCGCCCACCACGGCGCTGCTCGGCACGCCCAGCTTCTCGAACAACAACGCGAGCGCGTCGGTCACCACGGCGGCTCCGTTGAACCCGGGCGCCACCTACACGGTGAGCGTCGTCGCGCGCGATCTCGCCAACAACGCGCTCGCCTCGCCCACGATGTTCGGCTTCACGACGCTGGCCGTCGTCGACACCACGCCGCCGACGGTGACGGCGACGACGCCGGCGAACGCCGCCACCAACGTCACCGTCGCGGGCCTCACGGTCTCGGCCACCTTCAGCGAGCCGGTCGCGCCCTCGACCATCGTCACGACCCTCAACGCGCCGTTCGATCTCGGCACGCCCACCATGACGATGGGCAACCGCGTCGCCACGTGGTCGATGCCTTCCTTCGATGACGGCGGCGTGGCCACCTTCCAGGCGTCGACCACCTACAACGTCACGGTCGAGGCGACCGACGTGGCGGGCAACGCGATGGCCATGCCGTACCCGTTCTCGTTCACCACGGCCTCGCCGCCCGACACCACGCCGCCGACGCTCGTGAGCATCTTGCCGGCCGACTCGGCGACGGCCGTGCCGACGAACTCGTCGGTGGTGATGACGTTCAGCGAGCCGATGAACACGGCGACAGTCGAAGCCGGGCTGCGCTTCAACGGTAGCGTGCGAACCGGCACGTACACCTGGTCGAACCAGAACCGCGTCGTGCGCTTCTCGCCCACCGCCACGTGGACGGCGAGCACCTCGTACACCGCGTCGTTCATGACGGCGCCCACCGACGTCGCGGGCAACCCGATGGCCTCGGTGTCGCGCTCGTTCACCACGGGAACCGGCACCGATCTCACGGCCGCCACCGTCACCAACCGCAGCCCCAACACCGGCGCGATGGGCGTGCCCACGAGGACTGGCTGCGACATCTTCTTCTTCCGCAGCGACACCACGGTGCAGCTGACGTTCAGCTCGCCCGTCGACCCGGTCACCACGGCGGCCGCGTTCACGCTGCTCGATGGCACGACGCCGGTGCAGGGCACGGTGACGCTCAGCGCAGCGGGCACGGTGCTCACGTTCTCGCCGCGCACGACGCTGGCCTTCAACACCACCTACACGGTGCGGCTCGGTGACGCGTCGACCACCGCGAAGGACCTGCAGGGCAACAACATCACCAACGTGCTCTACACCTTCACGACGATGCGCGAGATCACCCGCACCATCTTCATCAACAACACGGCGTCGGGCCGCATTCTCTCGGCCGCGGTCTCGGGCCAGCAGACGGTGGCGAGCAACGTCGCGATTCGCGTCGGCGAGTTCAACACCACCGTGCGCAGCCGCGGGCACGCCACGTTCGATCTCTCGGTGCTGCCCTCGAATCTCTACTGCGTGAACAACGCGACGCTGACGTTCGAGCAGACGGGCGTGAACGGTACGCCGTACGGCTCGACGGCGCTGGGCGACGTGATCGCCGAGGTCGTGAACATGGGCGTCGGCATCGACGCGACCGACTACTCGGCGGCGGCCCTCTCGGCGTCGCTCGGCAACGTCAACGCCACCGTGCTCTCGTCCGACCCGTCGTTCGGTCTCAAGTCGGCGCAGGTGGCGGGGCAGGTGCGCCTCGCGCTCGCCCAGGCGGTTCCCGGCAACGTGCGGTGGCGCCTGCGCTTCTCGAACGACGCGATGTCGGCGGGCGCCATCGACAACGCCTCGTTCCAGAACACCACCGCCGGCGCGCGGCTCGTCATTCGTTACGAAGCGCCGTGAGGTGAGGTGAGCTGAAGCTTCGAAGGGCCCGCTGGCGCTTCAGGCGAGAATTCGCTGGAGCGCCAGCTTCGTTTCGGCCGGCAGGCTCTCTCCGACGAGGGCCAGCGTGCGGCGAGAGAGCAGCCGATAGATGCTGCCCAGCTCGGCCGGCAGCGCGTCGAGGTGGGCCTGCACGACGCCCACGTCGCCACGCACCACCGGGCCGGTGAGGCCCTTGGCGAAGCCTCGCGTCGCCAGCCCACGCAGCGCGGAGTTCATCAACGGCAGGAGTGCCTCGAGCGACTGCTCGCGATCGAGCCCGGCGTGTTGAAGCGCGGCGACCGCGCCGTCGGCCAGCGACACCAGCAGCCCGGCGCTCAGCACCGCGCCTGCGTGGTAGGCGGCGCGGCCCGTCTCGGGCACCTCGATGGTCTTCATGCCGAGGGTGGCGGCGAGGCGCTCGAGCAGGTCGAGCAGCTCGGGAGACGTCGCCGCCAGCGCCGCGGTGTGCCCCTGGAGCGGATCGGCCGGGTCGGAGATCGCTGCGAGCGGGTGCAGCGAACCGAGCGGCCGCTTCGTGTCGATGACGGTCTGGCCGAAGGCGGTGAGCGTGAGGGCTCCAGACAGGTGCACGAGCGGCGTCGCGGGGCCGAGATCTTCGAGCACCAGCTCGGCCGCGTTCTGCACCTGCGCGTCGGGCACGGCGAGCAGGCACAGGTTCGCGGCGCGCAGATCGTCGTGATCGGCGAGCCGGTAGCCAGCCAGGGCCGCGCGGCGCACCGAGTCCTGGGAGCGCGGGAGCACCGCGACGTCCCACTTCGCCTTCGTCAGGCCCCTCGCGAACGCTCCACCGACGCGGCCGAAGCCGACGATGAGCACCCGCGGCGTCTTCTGTTTCCGCTGCTTCTTCACGCGCACCCCCATCGCCGCCTCCCTCGAGCCAGCCCCGTCAGGCTTCGCCGTGACGAATGAAGTGCAGCTGATCGCCCGCGAGCTCGATCTTCACGAGATCGCCCTCGGCGAAGTCACCCGCGAGAATGCGCTCGGCCAGCGGGCCTTCGACGAGCCGCTGCACCGTCTGACGCATGGGCCGGGCCCCGAGGGAGGGATCGAAGCCGCCCGACTTCAGCAGGTGGCCGATCACGTCGTCGCTGGCCTGGTAGGTGATGCCCTTCTCGGTCGACAGGCGCTTGCTGCTCTCGGCGAGCAGCAGGTGGGCGATCTTCGCGACCTCGACCTCCTTCAGCGGGCGGAAGGCGCAGCGCTCGTCGATGCGGTTCCACAGCTCGGGCGGCAGCGCCTTGCGGGCGACGTCGGCGGCCTGCACCTCGTCGGGCGGAGCAGCCTGCGCAGCGCCGAAGCCCACCGTCTTGCCGCGCGGGCTGAAGGCCTCGGCGCCGAGGTTGGTGGTGAGGATCACGACGGTGTTCGAGAAGTCGACGTGGCGGCCCTTGCCGTCGGTGAGCCGGCCCTCTTCGAGCACCTGGAGCAGCAGCATCAGCACTTCGCGGTGCGCCTTGTCGATCTCGTCGAGCACCACGACGGACGACGGGCGGCGGCGCACGGGCTCGGTCAGCTGGCCACCTTCGCCGAAGCCGACGTAGCCGGCGGGCGAGCCGATGAGGCGCGAGACGCCGTGGCCTTCGCTCATCTCGCTCATGTCGATGCGCACGAGCGCGTCACGGTTGTTGAAGAGCACCTCGGCGATGGCGCGAGCCATCTCGGTCTTGCCGACGCCGGTGGGGCCGAGGAAGAGGAAGCTGCCCATGGGCCGGCGCGAGGCGAAGCCGGCGTAGTTGCGGCGAATGACCTTGGCGACGCGCTCGATGACGTCGTGGTGGCCGATGACCTTCTTCGACAGATCGCGCTCGAGCTCGAGCAGGCGCGCCGACTCGTCGACGAGCAGGCGGTCTTCAGGCAGCTGCGCGATCTTCGCGATCACGCGGGCGATGTCGGCGGGCTCGACGTGACGCTTGCCCTCGCGACGCGCGCGCGAGCCGGCGAGATCGATCACGCTGATGGCCTTGTCGGGCAGGAAGCGGTCGGTGATGTACTTCGACGACAGCGACGCGGCCGCCTGCAGCGCCTCGGGCTGGTAGCTGAGCTGGTGGTGCTGCTCGTAGCGGCCGATGACGCCGTTCAAGATGTAGACGGTGTCGGGCACCGAGGGCTCGACGACGACGACGGGCGTGAAGCGGCGCTCGAGGGCGGGGTCGGTGCTGATGTGTTTGCGGTACTCGTCGTGCGTGGTGGCGCCGATGCAGGGGAACTCGCCGCGCGACATGGCGGCCTTGAGCTCGTTCGACGCGTCTTGCGGGCCGTCGCCCGTCGAGCCTGCGCCGACGAGCGTGTGGATCTCGTCGATGAACACCACCACGCGGCCGTCGGCCTTCTTCACCTCGTCTTTGAGGCCGTTGAGGCGCTCCGAGAACGAGCCGCGCAGCTGGGTGCCGGCCACCAGCGTCGCCATGTCGAGCTCGAGCACGATGCGATCACCCAGCGGGCCTTTGAGCGTCGCGAGCTGCTGCGCCACGCCTTCGACGACGGCCGTCTTGCCGACGCCAGGCTCACCGACGAGGCACGGGTTGTTCGTGCGGCGCTTGCCGAGAATGTCGATGACCTCGTCGATCTCCTTCGCGCGGCCGACGACGGGGTCGAGCTTTCCGGCGCGGGCCAGCTCGGTGAGGTTCTTCGAGAGCGAGTGGAGGAGCGGGAACTGGCGCTGATCGAGCGCCCACTTCGAGGTCGACGCGGGGGCAGGGCGCGAAAGGGGAGAGGCCGCTGGCTGCTGCGCGACGGGCGGCGGCGAGAGCTTCACGGCCTCGAGCTCGGCCACTTCTTCTTCCGAGATGTCGTCGACCAGGTCACGAACGTTGAGGCCCTTCGCGGCGAGGGGCGCAGGCGGAGGGGGCGGCTGAACGGTGGCAGTTCGCACGGGCGGCGCGAAGCCGAGCGGCGGCGCTCCGACGGGGCGGCCAGTGGGCGCGCGCGGAATACCGGGCGGCAGCTCGCGCTGCAGGAGAAGGCGGCGCGGCATGCGGCCCGACGTGAAGTACGAGAGGGCCGTGTTGCGCAGGGCCGTGAGATCGAGGCCGGTCTTGTGCAGCAGATCCTGCGCGGCGCAGCGAACGCGCGTCATCGCGATCACCGCGTGCAGACAGTCGGCCTCCGAGGAGCCGCAGCTGGTGGCGATCTCACGCGTCTTCTCGCGCAGCTCCTTCACCAGCCCGTCGGGCTCGCTGGGCGCGTGGGTGAGCAGCTCGAGCAGCCGATCTTCGTCGACGTTGCGCTCCTTCAGCAGCAGCGCGCCGCGGTTCTCGATGGTGAACATCGCGAGCAGAACGTGCGCGGTGGTGAGGCGCTGATTGACCGTCGCGGCGATGTCTTCGGCTTCGGACATCGCGCTGGCGAAATC
>JAEUJR010000146.1 GCA_016793585.1 Archangium sp. | reverse complement strand
ACTCGTAGCGGGTGCCCGAGAGAATGGCGACGCGCTGCTCGGGCGTCAGGCCGAGGGCCTTCAGGCCCATGGCGATCTGCTTCACCTGATCGCCGAACTCCTTCCACGACACCGTCTTCCAGCCGCTGCCGGCGGGGTACGAGTACGCGGTGTTGTTCGGGGTGGCGCTCACCCGGTGCAGCAACACTTCAGGAACGGTCTGGAAGCCCATGCGTCGTCCTTTCAGGGAAACGAAGGACGGCATGGTACGGACGGTCGCACCGCCCGCAAGCGCTATTTCGGGTGATTCGTCGTCAGGGCGCCTTCGGGTACCAGCCGGGAGAGATGGCTGGCAGCGGCAGCAGCTCGGTCGCGCCGATGCCCAGCAGCCCGTTCGGCTTGAGCACGTTCATCGCCTTCTGCACGACGGCGCGGCGGGTGGCGTCGGGGAAGTAGATGAGCACGTTGCGCATGAGCACGAGATCGAAGCCGATGCCCGGAGGCGCCTGCGTCACCAGGTTGTGCGTGAGGAACGTCACCTTGCGGCGCAGCTTCTCTTTCACCTTGAAGTTCGCGTGGTGCCGCTCGAAGTGCTTCACGAGCCGGGGCGCCGCGAGGCCGCGGTTGGCTTCATAGACGGTGTAGACGCCCTCTTTCGCCTGGTTCACCGCGCCTTCGCTCACGTCGGTGGCGATGATGGTGGTGCGCTCGTGCAGGCTGGGGAAGTTCTCTTCGAGGAACATCGTGAGCGAGTAGACCTCCTGGCCCGTCGAGCAGGCGGCGAGCCACACGCTGAACGACTTCGTCGACCCTGGCGCGTTGACGCCGAGCTTCGGAATCACCTGGTCCTGCAGCGCCTTCCAGAACTGGGTGTCGCGGAACCAGTAGGTCTCGTGCGTCGTCATCGCGTCGATGAGGGGCGCCGTCACCCGGTTCGGTGCGCCCGGGCGCACCGCCTCGAGCACCAGCTCGTCGACGGTCTTGAAGTTGAGCGTCTTCGCCACGGGCGAGAGGCGCGCCTCCATGAGGTAGTGCTGGTCGTCGGCCAGCGAGACGCCACAGCTCGAGGCCATGAACGTTCGCAGGGCGGCCCAGCTCTGGGTGGGTTCAGGCATGGGGAACCGCCCCAGCGACGCGCTCCTTCAGCGCGTCGACGCTGAAGGGCTTCATGACGAAGTCGTTGGCGCCGGCGTCGAGTGCCTCTTGAATCGACTCGAGCACTGCGTTCGACGACACCATGATGATGATCGTGTTCGCGAAGCGCGCGTCGGCCCTGATGCGCTTCACCATCGCCAGGCCGTCCATCACCGGCATCTGCCAATCGGCGAGCACGAGCTGCACCTCGCCCATCTGCTGCAGGGTCTCGAGGCCCTCTTCGCCGTTGGCTGCCTGTTTCACCTCCCAGCCCAGCGATTCGAGGGCGCGCTGCTGCACCAGCCTGACCATCTTGGAGTCGTCGACGACGAGGGCTTTCATTGGGGGTTCCTTCACTGATCAGCGCAGATGACGTCGACTTTGAGACCCAGCAGCACCTGGCCCTCCATCGGGAAGACGCCGAACACGAAGCTGCGGTGGTTCGACTCGAGCGTGTCGGGCACCGGCCGCCAGCCCTTGCCTTCGAGCTCGAAGACGTCGCCGATGTCGTCGACCACCACCGAGACTGGGCCTTCGGCGCCGCGCAGCACGAGCAGCTTCTGCTCCTTCGCGTCGCCGTCGGGGAAGCCGAGGCGGCGGCGCAGGTCGATGGCCGGCATGATGGCGCCGCGCAGGTTGAGCAACCCGAGGATCTCGGAGGGCGCGAGGGGCACGGGGGTCAGGGGCTGTTTCAGCAGCACCTCCTGCACCTCCTCGACCGGCAGCGCGAACTGCTCTCCGCCGATGTGAAAGGTGGCCCACTGACCGGTCTGCACGTCGTTGTGGCTGAAGCTCATGGAGCGGCTCCTGCGTGGCTGAAGATGCCGGCGGTGGTGAGGGCCTCGAGCACGGCTTCACGTTCGAGGCGCTTCACGACGGTGAGGGCTCCGGCGGCGCGCGCCGACTCGGCGTGACGGTCGGCTTCACGCGCCGTGCAGACGATGGGCAGCGAGGGCTGCTCGAGCCGCGCGGTGCGCACCAGCTCGAGGCCACGGGCGCTGCCGTCGAGGCTGGCGATGAGCGCGTCGACCTGCTGGCCGTGCTCCGAGCGCAGCTCCTTGACCGCCGCGTCGCTCGACAGCTCGATGACGTCGACCCCAGACGAGCGCAGCCACCCCGCGAGCGAAGCCCTGATGGCGTCGACCTCGTCGGCCAGCAGCACGCGCGGGCGCCGCATCGCCTTCTCTTTCGAGGCCTCGAGCGCGTTCGGCGCGAGCTGGCGCACGAGCCCGAACACGTCGACCAGCAGGGTGGTGCGGCCAAAGCAGACCGAGGTGCCCATGACGTGTGGCAGCTCGCTCCTGGCGGCCTTGCTCGTCTCGACGTCGGTGACGTCGACGATGGAGTTCACCGCCAGCCCGACCGGCGTACCGAAGTCGAAGACGATCATTCGCTGCAGGCCGTCTTCCGACGCGAGGCCCTGGCCGATGGGCAGCACGTTCTCGGGCCGCAGCACCGGCATGATGTGCCCGCGGTACTGGAGCACCTCGCTGCCGCCGACGACCTCGATCTTCGTGCGATCGATGGTCTCGAGGCGCGCCACCATCGACACCGGCACGGCGCAGGCGGCGTCGTCACCGGCCTTGAAGACCAGCATCGACTGCTGGCCGTCGACGAGGCTGGTGGTGGTCTTCGCTTCACGGGTCGCCGCGTTCGCGCTCACGTCGATGCCGGCCATGCCCGCGATGCCCGAGACGTCGAGAATGAGGGCCACGTTGCCGTCGCCCAGCACCGTCGCGCCGGCGTAGCAGCCCAGGCGTTTGAGCTGACTCGACAGCGGCTTGATGACGATCTCTTCGGTGTCTTGAATCGACTCGACCACCAGGCCGTAGCGGCGCTGGCCGATGGCGACGACGACGATGTTCACACCGTCGGTGGTGGGGGCCTGCGGCTTTCGCAGCAGGGGCGCGAGGCGAACGAGCGGCAGGATCTCGCCGCGCAGCCGGTAGATCGGCGCGCCGCGCACGTACTCGATGGCCCGCTTCGAGTCGTCGTCGTCGAGGTACACCAGCTCGAGCAGGTTCGACTGCGGAATCGCGAAGCGCTGGCCCGCCTCCTTCACGAGCAGCGCCGGAATGATCGCGAGCGTGAGCGGCATCTTGAGGCGAATGGTGGTGCCCTTGCCGAGCGTCGACTCGAGCTCGACCTGGCCGCCGCTGCGCTCGACGTGCGTGCGCACCACGTCCATTCCCACGCCGCGCCCAGAGATGCTGGTCACCTTCTCGGCGGTCGAGAAGCCGGGGCGGAAGATGAGGTTGATGGCCTCGCGGTCGCCCATGCCGTCGGCTTCGGCCTGGCTGATGACGCCCTTCTTCACGGCGATGGCCTTCACCTTCACCGGGTCGATGCCGCGGCCGTCGTCTTTGATGTCGATGCTGACGGTGCTGCCTTCGTGAACCGCGCGCACCGACACCTTGCCGACCGGCGGCTTGCCCTTGAGCACGCGCTCGTCGGGCGGCTCCATGCCGTGATCGATGGCGTTGCGAATGATGTGCATGACGGGGTCACGAATGGCCTCGACGAGCGCCTTGTCGATCTCGGTCGTGGTGCCGTCGATCTCGGCGTTCACCCGTTTGCCGGTCTGCTGGCAGAGGTCGCGCACCTGCCGGGGAATCTTCTCGAACACGCGCGCGACGGGCTGCATGCGCGTCTTCATGATCTGCTCCTGCAGATCGCTGGTGACGATCGAGAGCCGCTGCGCCGCGCCCTGGGCCGACTGGTCGCGCAGGCCGCGCACCGTCTGGATCATCTGGTTGCGGGCCAGCACGAGCTCGCCCATCAGGTTCATCAGCTTGTCGAGCACGCCCACGTTCACGCGCACGGTGCCGTCCGAGGCGTCGTGCTTCTGCTTCTCTTCGTCGGCCGGCGCAGGCGAAGGCTCGGCGTGCAGCGGGTCGAAGACAGGTTTGGGAGCGGGCGCGGGTGCGGCCACGACGGGCGGGGCGGTCGGCACGGTGGGCGCGGGCGCCGGCACCGGCGTCGGGGCCGTGGGCGCAGGGGCGGGCGCCGCCGTCACGGCTGGGGCGGGCGCGGTCGGAGCCGGTGGCGGGGGCTCGGCGTTGCCTCGCTCGAGATCGTCGCGGAGCAGCTTCACCAGCGGCTCGACGTTGGCGGTGCCCTCGGTGTTCGCGTCGCGAATGCTCTCGATCATCATGCGCAGGGTGTCGACGACCTCGACCATGCGCGCGAAGTGATGAGGCCTGGCGTCGATGCTCTTGTCGCGCAGCCGCGACATCAGATCTTCGGCAGCGTGGCCGAGCGACGCGATGCGGTCGTAGCCGAGCAGGGCCGAGGTGCCCTTGATGGTGTGAAAGTCACGGAAGAGCACGTCGACGAGGTCGGGGCGTGTGCGGCCCTCCTCGGCGTCGAGCAGCAGGCGCTCGGAGCGCTGCAGCCCCTCGAGCGACTCGTCGATGAACAGCTGCTTGATTTCGTCGTCGTCCGACAGGTTGCTCACAGCCTGGCTCCCCTGGGCGTCACGCCCATCCACTCCTGAATGGCGGCGGGAATGCGGTCGGCGTGCAGCACCGCATCAGCCGCGCCCAGCGCGTGCGTCGCGCCAGGCATGCCCCACACGACGCTCGACTCTGCGTCTTGAATCAGCACCGGGTTCCCTGCCTCTCTCAACGTGACGGCTCCGCGGGCGCCGTCCGAGCCCATGCCCGTCAGCACCACGCCGAGCGCCGAGCCCTTGCAGGCCTGCGCGACGGAGCGGAACATCGGGTCGACGGCCGGCTTGCAGAAGTGCTCGGGCGCGCCGTCGACGTACTTGAGCTGCAGCTTGTCGCCTGCCCGGCCGATGGTGAGGTGCTTCGCCATCGCGACGTAGGCCATGCCGCGCATCAGCGTCTGGCCCTCCATCGCCACCACCACGCGGCGCCCCGACTGACTGGCGAGCAGCTCGGTCATGTACGGAATGTGGAGCGCGGGCATGTGCTGGGTGATGACGATGGGGACGTCGAAGGTGGCGGGCAGGCCCTTGAGCAGCTTGAGCAGCACCGGCGGGCCACCGGTCGAGGCGCCGATGGCGAGCAGCTCGGTGCGCCGCGCCGGGCGAAGGCCCTTCGTGCTTCTCCCCGCCGTTCCCGCCACGGCGGCAGGCCGCGAGACGCTGATGCCCACCTGCGGGCGGTTGCTGCGCCGGCCGTCGGCGAAGATGCGGCGCAGCTCGGACTCGAAGCCGGTGATGGTGCGCGAGTCGGGCTTGGTGAGCAGCGCCGCCGCCCCGAGGAAGACCGCGTCGACGCCGGTTCTCGCGCCGCGCTCGGTGCCCGCCGTGACCAGCACCGTGATGATCGCCCGGTGCGCCTGGTGGCACCACTTCAGAAAGTCGAGCCCCGACTCGCCCTTGAGCACCACGTCGACCGTCACCGCGTCGACGTCACCCTGCGCCAGGCGTTTTCGCGCCGCCTCGATGTTCGCGCACTGCGCCACCACGTCGAGCCCGATGCGCGTGAGCATCTGCGTGAGGAACGTGCGGAACACGGGGTCGTCGTCGAGCACCACCACCCGCAGCGCTTGCGGGTGGGCCGACGGCAGACGGGTGGCGGCGGCGAGCGGCATTGGCTCCTCAGCGCTTGAGCAACGACGAGAGCTCGGTCGACATCTCGGACAACGCCTGGGCGCTCGTCTGCGTCGCGGTGGCGTTCTTCTCGGCCTCCTTGGCCGCGTCGGTGACCCCGGCGATGTTCGAGACGACGCTCGAGACCGCGCTCGAGACCTCGGTCGCGTTGCGGGCGATCTCACGGGTCGTCGACGCCTGCTCCTCGACGCTCGCCGCGATCGACGACGCGAAGGTGTCGATCTGCGTCATCACGCGGCTGATCTCGCTGACGAAGTCGATGCTCTTCTGCGCGACCTCGCGAATGGAGTCGATCTGCTGGGTGATCTCTTCGGTCGCCTTCGAGGTCTCCTTCGCCAGCTCCTTCACCTCGTTGGCGACGACCGCGAAGCCCTTGCCGGCTTCACCCGCGCGCGCCGCTTCGATGGTGGCGTTCAACGCGAGCAGGTTCGTCTGCTGCGCGATGGTGCTGATGACCTTGGTGATCTTCCCGATGTTGGCGCTGGCCGACGAGAGGCCCTGCACCAT
>JAEUJR010001192.1 GCA_016793585.1 Archangium sp. | reverse complement strand
CCGAAGCTGACGCGCTCGCGCACCGTGTCTTCGATGAGCCCGAGCAGCTGACCCGCGAGTCCGCGCGCAGCGTTCTCCGGCAGGTTCAGGTTCGTCTTCAGCGCTTCGATGATGTCCATGGAGTCGACTTCAGTTGCCTTCGTTCTCGAGCAGATTGAAGTCGGGAATGTGCTCCTGCATGTACTTTCGCATGCGGGTGATGAGCGCAGCCTCGATCTGCCGCGCGCGCTCACGTGAGACGCCGTACTGCGTGCCGATGTCCTGCAACGTCATCGGCTCGTCGGCGATGAGGCGCTTCTCGAAGATGAAGCGCTCCTTCTCGTTCAGGTTCTTCGCGAAGTCGCCGAGCTTCTCTTTGAACATCTGCCGCAGCTGCGAGTTCGCGAGGGTGTCGTCGGCCGAGGCGGCGGTCGAGGGCAGCAGGCGATCGGCGCGCGACTCACGGTCGTCGTCGACGTTCAACGGAGCATCGATGCTCACCTCGTCGTTGCCGAGCCGCTGATCCATTTCGACGACGTCCTGCTCGGTGACGTTCAGGCGCTCGGCCAGCAGCTTCGGCGTCACCTCGATGCCCTGCTTCGAGAGGCGCTCCTGCTCCTGACGCAACTTGAAGAAGAGTTTCCGCTGGGCCTCCGTCGTGCCCAGCTTCACCATCTTCCAGTTGTCCATGATGTAGCGAAGGATGTACGCGCGAATCCACCAGGCGGCGTAGCTCGCGAGCTTCACGCCGCGCTCGGGGTCGAACTTCTTCACCGCCTGCATCAGCCCGATGTTGCCCTCCTGCACGAGGTCGAGCAGCGAGAGCGGGTTGCGGTGGTACTCGTGCGCCAGCTTCACGACGAGGCGCAGGTTCGACGCGACCAGTGTGTAGGCCGCACGAACGTCGCCGGTGTCGCGGTAACGCTTGCTGAGCTCGATCTCCTGCTCGCGCGTCAGCAGCGGGTGCTTCGTCACCTCGGCCATGTACGCCGAGAGCGGGTCACCCTTGGCCAGCCGCGTACGCGACACCGTCGGCGCCAGCGCGGTCTCGTCGACGACCTCGGCCTCGAGCTCTTTCGCGTCGGGCTCGAGCACCTCGGGTTCAGGGGCTTCGGCGCTCGCGTCGGTCTCTTCGTCGTCGCCTTCCTTCTCTTTCACCGGCTTCGCGTCGACGACGACGGCGCGTTTGCGCTTGGCGCGCGGAGCCTTCGGCGCGTCTTCGACGATCTCGGCGTCGACGATGTCGGCGGGCTTCGCCTCGTCGGGCTCCGGCTGGGGCTTGCGCGCGGCCATGGGAGCCATCCAATAGCGCATCGTGGCGCTTTCGCCATGGGGTCGACTGGTGCTCGTCGATCGGGTGGGTGTTGACGCGCGCCGACGGCGTCGTTGGAGTCACCTGGTGACCGCGACCTGCGCGAAGCACGACGGCGTCGAGGCGGTCACGACCTGCAAACGGTGTGGCGGCTTCATGTGCGAGGGCTGCACGCTTCACGGCACCGAAGATCGCTGCCTGACCTGCCGCCCGAGACGAACGCGTGAAGAGAAAGACGAACGCCGCGCGAACGCCCTACGCCGCTCGGAGTGGATGCAGTGCGAGGCCTGCGGCTACGTGGGGCCGCGCTTCGACAAGGTCGGGGCGCCAGAAGCGGGTGATCTGCTGCCGCTCGTCGTGCTGCCGATGATGTTCTGCGTGGTGGGGCTGGTCTTCAGCGTCGTCTCGGCGGTGCGGGGCTTCTCGAAGATCACCTGCCCCCAGTGCGACACGAGGCACGCGCTGTGGCCTGCGGCGAAGACGAGCGCCGCGCTGCCAGAAGTCTGGGTGCAGGCAGAGCAGGCCCAACGGGGGCAGTGGCTCGAGCGCCGGAAGGCTGGCCTGGCGCTCGCGTCGTTGCTGGGCCTGGCGGTGACCGCGATCGGGGCCGCGGCGCTCTTCAACCTCTTCGGGAACTGAGTTCGGTCCGTCGTTGCTCATCCCCCACGCGGTGCTACACGTGCGCGCGAAATGACCGATTCGACTTCTGAAGTCATGCCCACCGGTTCGTCGGAGCGCCCGCAGGAGTACGTCGCGGACGTGAGCTTCGACGACCTGGGGCTCTCACCCGAGCTTCGCCGCGCCATCGCCGAGCGCGGCTACACCCACCCCACCCCCGTGCAGGCCAGGGCCTACGGGCCCGCGCGCAAGGGGAAGGACCTCATCGTTCGTTCGAAGACGGGCACCGGCAAGACGGCCGCCTTCGGCCTGCCGCTCATCGACCAGATTCCGATGGGCACCCGCGAAGTGCGCGCGCTGATCATGTGCCCGACGCGTGAGCTCGCGCTGCAGGTCTCGCACGAGCTGACCGCGCTCGCGAAGTACCGCGACGTGCAGGTGATGAGCATCTACGGCGGCGCGTCGATGAAGGAGCAGGAAGACAACCTGCGCGCCGGCGCGGCCATCGTCGTCGGCACGCCAGGCCGCGTGTTCGATCACATTCGCCGCGGCAACCTGAAGCTGAACACCTGCCGCCACGCGGTGCTCGACGAAGCCGACGAGATGCTGAACCAGGGCTTCTACGAAGAGGTCACCCGCATTCTCGAGTACCTGCCGAAGGACCGGCAGGTGTTGCTCTTCTCGGCCACCGTGCCGGAGGACATTCAGCGCCTCATCGCGCGGTACACCAAAGACCCCGAGACCCTGTTGCTCTCGGGCGACGTCTACACCGTCGAGCACATTCAGCACGTGCGCTACGAGCTGTCAGACGCGTACCCGAAGCCGCGCAACCTGCTCTACATGCTGGAGCTGGAAGACCCCGACAACGCGATCATCTTCTGCAACACCCGCACTGACACCGAGCTGGTGACGGCGGTGCTGAACCGCAACGGCTTCGACGCCGAGCTGCTCAACGGCGATCTGCCGCAGAAGGAGCGCGAGCGCGTGATGGGCCGCATCAAGCGCGGCGAGGTGGCCTTCATGGTCGCCACCGATCTCGCGGCGCGCGGCATCGACATCTCCGACCTCGGCCACGTCATCAACTACTCGCTGCCCGAAGACGC
>JAEUJR010001183.1 GCA_016793585.1 Archangium sp. | reverse complement strand
ATTGGCGGCTGGAGTCTTGAAGGGGTAGAGGCCCAAGTCAACGAGAAGCCTCGTCGCAGAAGGAGCGCGCATGAACCCCGCCCACGAGAAGATCCTCATCCTCGACTTCGGCAGCCAGTACACCCAGCTGATCGCGAGGCGGGTGCGAGAACTCGGCGTCTATTGCGAGATTCACCACCCCGGCATGAGCGTGGCCGACCTCAAGGCCATGGCGCCGAAGGGCATCATCCTCTCGGGTGGGCCGGCGTCGGTCGAGGCTGTGGGCGCGCCGACGTGTACGCCCGAGGTCTTCGAGCAGGGCGTGCCGGTGCTGGGCATCTGCTACGGCCTGCAGCTGCTCTCGAAGATGCTCGGCGGGCGGGTCGACAAGAGCGCGCACCGTGAGTTCGGGCCAGCCAACGTCGAGGTCGTGACGGCGCGTGGACCGTTCGCTGCGTTCGCGGGTGGAACGTCGCTGAAGGTGTGGATGAGCCACGGTGACCGCGTCGAGCAGTTGCCTCCGCACTTCGTGGCGATCGGGAAGACGCCGAGCGCTCCGTTCGCGGCCGCGGCGCACGAGACGAAGCCGATCTACGGCCTGCAGTTCCACCCCGAGGTCGTTCACACGGCCCAGGGCAAGGAGATGCTGCAGTCGTTCCTCTTCACCGACTGCAAGTGCAAGGGCGACTGGACGATGAAGTCGTTCGTCGAGGAGTCGATCTCCGAGATTCGCAAGAAGGTCGGCGACGGCCGCGTGATCTGCGGGCTCTCGGGTGGCGTCGACAGTTCGGTCGCGGCGCTGCTGCTGCACAAGGCCATCGGCGACAAGCTGCAGTGCATCTTCGTCGACAACGGGCTGTTGCGGCACGGTGAGCGCGAGCAGGTCGAGGCGCTCTTCGTCGGCCGCTTCCACGTTCCGCTCAAGACGATCGACGCGCGCGCGCGGTTCCTCGAGAAGCTCAAGGGAGTCACGGACCCGGAGAAGAAGCGCAAGGCGATCGGCTACGAGTTCATCTCGGTGTTCGAGGAGTCGGCGAAGGAGTTCACCGACGCGAAGTTCCTCGCGCAGGGCACGCTGTACCCCGACGTGATCGAGTCGGTGTCGGTGAAGGGCCCGTCGGCGACGATCAAGAGCCACCACAACGTCGGCGGCCTGCCCGAGAAGATGAACCTGAAGCTGGTCGAGCCGCTGCGCGAGCTGTTCAAAGACGAAGTGCGCGCGGTGGGCCGTGAGCTGGGCATGCCCGACGAGATGGTGTCGCGGCAGCCGTTCCCCGGGCCGGGTCTCGCGATTCGCGTGATCAGCGACATCACGGCTGAGCGGCTCGAGGTGCTCCGCAAGGCCGACCTGATCGTGCAGCAGGAGGTGAAGGAGTCAGGCTTGTACAAGGAGCTGTGGCAGGCCTTCGCGGTGCTGCTGCCGGTGCAGTCGGTCGGCGTCATGGGCGACGAGCGCACCTATGAGAACACCTGCGCGATTCGCGCGGTGACCTCGGTCGATGGCATGACGGCCGACTGGGCGCGCCTGCCGTACGATCTGCTGGGGAAGATGAGCACGCGCATCATCAACGAGGTGCGTGGCATCAATCGCGTCGTGTACGACATCTCGTCGAAGCCGCCCGCCACCATCGAGTGGGAGTGACGCATGCACCTGCTGATCGTTCTCGCCGTCCTCGCGCAGCAGGGGAACCCGAAGGCGCGATTCGTCAGCAGGGGCTCGGTGGTGTTCGACGAGTCGATCATCAGCCTCGAGCCGCAGCCGTCGCAGGTGGCTGACGTGGTGATGCAGACCGAAGCCGGCGTGCTGATGAGCGACAACGTGCTCTTCAGCTTCGAGCGCGAGCTCGACACGGTGGGCGGCATGCCGAAGGAACCGAACCGGCGTTACGCGGTGATTCGCCAGGCGACGACGGTGAAGCGGCGCGGGCAGTCGCTGATCCTCGACGTGGAGGTGGCGTTCGATGACGCGCAGGTGGCGAAGTTCATCTGCGGGAAGTTGTTGAGCGGCTTCGTGGAAGAGCGGGTCGAGCGGCGCGCGGTGATCTCCGAGCGGCGCATTCGGCTGATCGACGACGAGCTGAAGAAGGCGAAGGGCCCGAGGGCCGAGCAGCTGAAGGACGAGCGCGCGAGGGAAGAGCGAAAGCTGCGTGATCGGTTCAACGAGCTGCGAATTCTCGAGGCGTGCTCCGAGCCGTAGCCTCAGCCGACGATTCGGCTCGCCAGCAGTCGCACGACGTCGAGCGAGAGCATCGTCTCGAGAATCGGGCGCTTCAGGCCGTCTTCGAGGAACGTGAACTCTGGCGGGTCGACCACCACCGCGTAGCTTCGATCGTTCGACGCATGAGGAGACATCACGAAGAAGGGGACCAGCCGAAGCTGCGGCTGCGACGGGGACTTCAGGAGCCTCACCAACTCGATACCCGAGCCGTCTGCTTCAGGCGTCAGCAGCACCGTCTCGACCTTGAGAAGTCGCGCGAGCCGGTGCGCCTCGGCAAACGACCGTGCGTGAATGACGTTTCGCAACCGAACGCGGAGTGATGTGAGCAGATCGCTGTCCACAGGCCCGATCGCGAGGAGACACGAGGTGGGCTCTGGTGCAGCAGTAGCAGACACCCACCGGCTCCGGGGCGGAATCAGTGCCGCTGCTGGAAGTGCCTGAGCCACGAACGACAGCAGACTGCGAGTCGTCGCTCGCGGTCAATCCGTCTCGGCCTGCGTCATCACCTCACGTAGCTTCTTCACTGCATCGCCGTGCAGTTGGCAGACGCGTGCTTCACTGACCTCGAGCGCCTGCGCGATCTCCTTGTACGTGAGCCCTTCCACGTAGTGCAGCGACAGCAGCAGTGACAGGCGTTGCGGCAGCTTGCCGATCGCGTTGGTCAGCCGTTGCACGGACTGCGCGTGATCGAGCTTCTCGTCTTGAATCGCGTCGTGACTCGCGACCGGAATCTCGGGGTTCAGCTGCACCGCCGGCTGCGCCAACGCCTCGAGACTGTCGGCCTCTTCGATCGAGATCCCCAGCTTGTTGGCGAGCTCTTCCTGGGTCGGCTCCCGGCCGAGCTGCGTCTCGAGCGCGTGTCTCGCCTTGCGCGCCTTGTCGGCATCGGCCCGCAGCCGTCGCGGCAGGTGATCCATCTCGCGCAGCTCATCGATCATCGCGCCGCGAATTCGATGCTCGGCGAAGCTCTCGAACTTCACCGCACGCACGGGGTCGAAGCGCTTCCACGCATCGAGCAAGCCGAGCGCGCCCACCGACCACAGATCTCCAGGCTGCACGGCGTTCGCCGTCTTCGCGCTGATGCGTCTGGCGACGCGGTCGATCAGAAACGCGTACTTCTGAACGACCTCGTTGTCGTTGAGGGGTGGAGCCTGCTGTGTCGTCTCGTAGCGGATCGCGGCGCGGTGCATGGCGGACTCCTCTCAGTGCGCGCTCGATTCCCGGAGCAGTCGGCTCCAGAGGAATTTGAGGCCACCCTCGAGTTGCACCGGGGGCGGTTCGTGGAACAGCGTGTCAGCGACGATGTTGAGCGCGCGCGTCGCGGGTGAGCTCGGGAACAGGCCCACCAGCGGCTTCTGCGACATCACTGCGCGGTGCACGTTCTCGTCTCGCGGCAGCCAGCCCAGCCAGCGCATCTTCGCGCCGAGGAACCGGCTCACCACTGACGATAGCTTGTCGAAGATGTCCTTCGCGACCGTCTCGTTCGGAGCCTGGTTCACGACGACGTTGAAGAACCGCGTGCCGCCTTCCTGGCAGAGCACCTTGAGCGTCGCGTACGCGTCGGTGAGCGAGGTCGGCTCGGGGCTCACCACCAGCAGGGCCTCCTGCGCCGCGCCGATGAAGAACAGCACGTTGTCGCCAATGCCTGCGCCGACGTCGATGAACAGAATGTCGAAGTCTTCTTCGAGCTGATCGATCGCCGAGACGAGCCGCAGCCGCTGTGCTTCGTCGAGCCGCGTCAGCTGTTGAATGCCGTGACCCGCGGGCAGCACCTTCACGCCTTCGGGGCCGTCGGCGATCACGTCCTTCACCGGCACGTCGCCGTCGAGCAGGTGGCCGAGGTGGTAGCGGGGCTTGAGCCCGTACAGGATCTCGATGTTCGCGAGCCCGAGATCGGCGTCGAGGATCAGCACGCGATTACCCGCGCGCGCCGCGAGGATCGCCAGGTTCGCCGCGACGTTCGACTTGCCGACGCCGCCCTTGCCGCTGGTGACGCCGATGACGCGCAGCTTCGACTGCGCCTTGCGGTGCTCCTTCATCAGCTCGCGAAGCCCGATGGCCTGGTCCATGACTCAGCGCCCCCCGGCCTTCGCGGTGCTCTCGGCGGTCGGCGTGCCGACGATGAGGTCGACCAGCTCGGTGCTGTTGAGCGCGTGAATGTCTTCGGGCACCCGCTGACCGTCTGACACCGCGACGATGGGCCGGCCGATGCGAACCGAGGCGGAGAGAAGGCTGCCGGTGCCGACCGCTTCGTCGACCTTGGTCACGATGAGCCGCTCGGGCGCCATCGGGCGATACCGCTCGGCAGCGGCCGCCATCTCACGCGAGCCCGTGCCCGCGCTGACGACCAGGTACAGCTGCATGCCTTCGACGGCGCGGAGCATCTCGGCCTGGCGGGCGACTGCTTCACTGACGCTGCGGCCGGCCGTGTCGACGAGCACGAGGTCGGCGTTCGCGGTGCGCTCGAGGGCGCGGTTCAGCTCGATGCGATCTCGCGCCACGAAGGTCGGCACCGACATGATCTCGCCGTAGCGCAGCACCTGCTCACTCGCGCCGATGCGGTAGGTGTCGACCGTGATGAGCGCGACCTTCAGCTTCGACTCCATGATCGCGCGGGCGGCGATCTTCGCGAGCGTCGTGGTCTTGCCGACACCCGTGGGGCCAACGAGCGCGATGGTGCGCCGGCGCTGATCGGCCAGCCAGGGCGCCCGGCCTCCGATGATGCGCTCCGACACCGCGCTCCGGAGCACCGGCATCAGCGTCTCCATGCGCGTGTCCTTCGCCAGCTCGACCGCCTGGCGCAGGCACTCCTCCGCGAGCTCTTCTTCGACGCCGCGCGAGACGAGGTGCGCGTAGAGGTCGGTGGCCGCGCCGGGCAGGGAGAGATCGCGCTCCACTCGTTGCCGGGTGAGCGTCTTCATCTCCTTCTGCATCGCCTCGAAGGCGCCGCGCAGGCGAACCAGCTCGTCGTTCATCTCGCTGCCGCGCGTCTCGATGCCGCGGGTCTCGGTCGCCGCCGCGATGGCCTGCTGCAGATCGGTCGACGACAGCTGCGTGGTGGTGGTGCGCCCGGGCGGGCTCGACAACATCGGGCTCAGCGGGGCGGCGTTCTGCGGCGCGGGCTCGGCTGGCGTCGTCTGGTAGCGGCGGGGCGTGAGCGAGGGCGGCACCTGAATCGCGGGCATCGTGAGCGTCGTCGTCGTCGGAGCGACCCACGCCTGCGTGTCGAGCGCCTTCGACTGCGGGCCGGGTTCAGGCAGGGCGGCCGTCACCTCGATCTCCTTCGCCCGGAAGAGGCCGTTCGAGACCTCCCTCGTCGCGATGATGATCGCGTCGGGGCCGAGCGCGGCCTTCACCATGGCCAGGGCGCTGCGGCTGTCTGGTGCTCTGAAGGTGCGGAACGTGCTCATGGGAGACTCCTCACGGGTTCAACGAGACGGTGCCGGCGGGCTCGATGGTGGTGCCAGGCACCAGCTCGCGGGCTGAGACGACGCAGAGATCGGGGACGAAGCGGGACATGAAGTCGAAGAGCGGCTTGCGCAGATCGGTCGGCGCCAGCAGCACCGGGCTCTTGCCGGCCGCGACGAGCGTCGAAGCGCGCGTCTCGAGGCTCGAGATGAGCCGGCGCGCGGTGTCGAGATCGGGGGCGATGGTGGGCTCGCCGTCGTTCTGGCCCAGCGACTGCCGCAGCGCATCTTCGGCGGGCCGCTCGAGGGTGAGCGCGTGCACGACGCCACGCTCTGCGACGCGCGAGGTGATCTGCCGGGCGAGGCGACGGCGCACCTGCTCGACGAGAAAGTGAGCGTCCTTGCTCCGGGGCGCTGCGTCGGCGACCGCTTCGAGAATGCTGCGAAGATCACGAACCGAGATGCCTTCACGAAGCAGGCCACGCAGCACCCGCACCAGCTCGCCCAGGCTGACGACGCCGGGCACCGTGTCTTCGACCAGCTTGGGCGCTTCCTTCGCGCAGGTGCCGAGCAGCTCCTGCACTTCCTGGCGGCCGATGAGCTCGTGAGCGTTGCGGCGAATCAGCTCGGAGAGGTGCGTGGTGACGACCGACGGCCCATCGACGAGCGTGTAGCCGCGAGCCTCGGCAGCTGCGCGCTGTTCGGGCATCACCCACACCGACGGCAGACCAAACGCGGGATCCTTGCCGGGCAGGCCGTCGATGGTCGGGGTTCCTCCGTTCGGCTCGAGGCACATGAGCCGGCCGGCGTGAACGACGCCGCGGCCAATCTCGACGCCACGCAGCTTCACCCGGTACTCGGTGCCGTCGAGGCGGAGGTTGTCTTTGAGGTGCACCGACGGGAGCACGAGGCCCATGTCGGTGGCCAACTGCTTGCGCAGCGCGGTCACGCGGCCGGGCAGCTCGCCGCCCTTCTCGACGTCGATGAGTGGCAGCAGCGAGTAGCCGACCTCGAGCTCGAGCGTGTCGAGGGCGAGCAAGTCTTGAACGCGCTGCTCGCCGCCCTTCGCGAGCTCTTCGGGCTTCTTCGGCGCGAGCTTCGCCAGCGCTTGCGCCTTCTCGGTGCGCTTCGACATCACCCACGCACCGATGGCGAGCGGGCCGAACGCGAAGAGGGGCAGGCCGGGGAGCAAGCCGATCAGCGCCAGCACCATCGACGAGTACTTGAGGGCGCGTGGGCTGCCGAAGATCTGCCCGCCGACCTGCGTGCCGAGGTCGGCGCCTTCGGAGCGCGTGACCAGCACACCGGCCGCGGTGGAGACGAGCAGCGCGGGCAGCTGCGTGATGAGCCCGTCGCCGATGGTGAGCACCGTGTACGTCTCGAGCGCCTGGCTGAACGAGAAGTGATCTCGAACGAGCCCGGCGACGAGGCCGCCGACGATGTTGATGGCGGTGATGATCAGGCCGGCGATTGCGTCTCCGCGAACGAACTTGCTGGCGCCGTCCATCGCTCCGAAGAACTCGGTCTCGCGCGCCAGCGACTGCCGGCGATCGCGCGCCTGCTTGTCGTCGATGACGCCCGCGGCGAGATCGGCGTCGATCGACATCTGCTTGCCGGGCAACGCATCCAACGTGAAGCGGGCGGCGACTTCAGAGACGCGGCCTGAGCCCTTGGTGATGACGGTGAAGTTCACGACCAGGAGGATGAGGAAGACGACCGAACCGACGATGAGGCTGCCGCCCACCGCGAAGCGCCCGAAGGCCTCGATGACGTGGCCCGCCGAGCCTGCGCCCTGGCCACCGTTGAGCAGGATGAGCCGCGTCGTCGCGACGTTCAGCGACAGACGGAAGAGGGTGGTGATGAGCAGCAGCGAGGGGAAGACCGAGAAGTCCATCGGCTTCGTGAGGCCGAGCGAGACCAGCAGCATCGTCACCGACAGCGCGACGTTGAGCGCCAGCAGGCCGTCGAGCAGCGGCGCCGGCAGCGGCACCACCATGATGGCGAGCACGCCCAGCACCGCGAGCGCGAGAATCGCTTCAGGAGGTACCCTCTGCTGCTCGGCGGCCACGGCACTCACAGGCGCACCTCATGGCTCTGCAGCTGGGTCTTGCCGGTCAGGCGGTAGACGAACGCGAGCACCGCGGCGACGGCCTTGAACGTCTCGCGCGGCACCTGCCCGCCCGTCTTCACCTTCTTGTAGAGCAGTCGCGCGAGCGGAATGTCCTGCACGATGGGAATGCCGTTGGAGCGGGCCGCGTCGCGCATCGCCTCGGCCAGCACGCCCTTGCCCTTGGCGATCACCCGCGGCGCTCCGTCTTCGTCTTTGCGGTAGCGAACGGCGATGGCGATGTGGGTCGGGTTGACGATCAACGCGTCGGCGCGCTTCGTCTCGGCGATCGCGTTCTTCTTCACGAGCTCGCGGTGTTTGCGCTTGCGGGCGCCGCGCATGAGGGGGGCTCCCTCGTCTTCCCTCATCTCTCGTTTGAGCTCGTCGCGGGTCATCATGTGCTTCTTCCGGTAGCGCCAACGAGTCAGTGCAAAGTCGGCACCAGCGAAGAGCGCGAAGAGCAGCAGCAGCCGGAGCAGCGCCTTCGAGAGGGGCGCGTACATTCCCGAGAGCTGATCGGCCGGGCCTGCCTGCAGCAGGCCGTGCAGCGTCAAAAACTCGGCGCGGAACGAGGTCCACACGACCCCACCGACTGCCACGAGCTTGACGAGGCTGATGCCGAGATCCTGCGCGAACTCTTTCGACACGAAGTGGGTGATTCGTGAAGGGCTGAAGAGGCGGGAAAAGTCGGGCGTCGCGCGATCGTCCCAGAGGTGGGCCCTGGTCTGCGCGAAGGTGAGCGCGATGCCCACCGCAGCGATCGAGAGCACGATCGTCACGACTGGAATCGCCAATGGCACCAGCAGCGTCGGCAGCGTCTTGAAGGGCGCCGACGGAGCGAGGCGAACGGTCTCGGAGATCAGCGTGGTGAGCGCGCGTTTGAACGCCGGCGCGACGGTCACCAGCACCAGGGTGCCCGTGATGAAGGCGCCCAGCATGACGAGCTCTTTCGAGAGAGCGACGTCACCCTCTTCGAAGGCTGCCGCCAGGCGCCGT
>JAEUJR010000142.1 GCA_016793585.1 Archangium sp. | reverse complement strand
CAGCGGCGTCGCCTTCGCCGACTTCGGAGGCCCGCCCCGGCCAGGCTTCACGACGCCTCCCGTGGCGCTCGACGTCGACGTGCTCTGCGAGGCGGCTTACCCGAACTTCGCGTTCATCGAAGACGCGCTGGTGATCACCTGGCAAGAGCGGTGCGCACCTCAGACCCGGTGGAAGATCGCCGCGCGGGTGATCCGCTGATCAGCCCAGAGGGTTGAAGTACAGCGCGTCGAGGTCGAGTTCGATGCCCAGAGACGGGAGCGGAAGCTTCTGGCCCGGCCCATACGGCGTCATGAGCCACGAAGCGCCGGCGCCGCGAGAGCAGCACGTCGTCCTTCAGCGACTCGAGGTGCTGGTAGTGGGCGAACTTCTCGCCGCGATCGCTCGCTTCGGTTCCTGGCGAGAGCACCTCGACGATGACGACAGGGTTGACGATCGTGTTCTCGTCGTCGGGGTCGGTGATCAGCTTGCCGCAGACCACGAACGTGTCGGGGTAAGTCGAACGATCCGTGTCGCGGACCCGAACCCGAACGTCGGAGGACATCACCACGCAGGGCCGGCCCTTCAGCGACGACCGGAGTTCTCCGATGGCGTTGGCAGCCAACCGGCCGTGCTCGGGAGTGCCTCCCGCCATCGCCCAGACTTCGCCACGCAGATACTCGTGCTTCTCGTCGCTGTTCTTCTCGAACTCGACGAAGTCCTTCCACGTCATGAGGGCTGAGCCGCTGCGGAAGCCATACCTTCCCCCTGCCTCAGCCGCGAACCTCACCGCAGCGGCACCATCGTCCACGCCTCGGCGCCAGCGGGCGCGCAGCACTCGGTCGCGTTCGCCTCGCCGTACACCTGCCACGTCACCGACTCACCGCTCCCGGCGGCGCCACACCCTCCGACGATGTCGACGATGGTGGTGAACCGGCTGCCTTCGGTCGGCGTGCCCGGCCCGTAGTAGTAGCCGATGACGTCTCCGTTCGAGTCGCCCGTCATGCCGCGCACCCAGTTGAAGCCCCAGCGCGGGTCTCTCGCGCGCAGCGCCCGCACGACGATCTGCAGGAAGTCATCTTGATGCCGGTCGCAGTTGTAGAACTCGGTCGGGTGCTGCGTGGCGAGCTGTTGAATCAGCGCTGACTCGTTCGGCGGTGTGCGCGAGCCCATGCAGTAGTTCGTCGAGAAGGTGTCGCCGCACGAACCACCACCACCCGCCGAGCCACCACCGGTGTTCAAGAGCGTCCACGCCTTGGCGTCGACGCCGACGGTGCCCGCCGGTTGGCAGCAGCGGCCGAGGTCACTGTCTTGCGGAGCGACCAATCGCCACGTCGCGCTGCGCGCTCCTGTCGGAGCAGGCGTCTCGCAGTTGCCGACGATCTCCACGAGCATCGTGAGCGGGCTGCCTTCGGTCGGAGCGCCGCTGCCGTAGAAGTAGCCGATGACGTTGCCGTTGGTGTCGCCCGGGGTGCCGCGCACGAGGTTGTTGCCCCAGCGTGGGTCTCTCGCGCGAAGGGCCGAGAGCGCGAGCCGCTTGAACTCGTCGTTGTGCCGCGCGCACCGGTTCAGCTCGTTCGGGTACTGCGCAGCGAGCTGCGCGATGAGGGCGCTCTCGTCGGGTGGCCGGCCGAGCCGCGGCGCCGCGGAGCAGAACGTGAACACCTCGCTCGCCGTGCACGCGCCCGGGCCCGTCGTCGGCGCGCTGCCTCCGCCGGTCGCGAGACCTCCCGCCGAGCCGCCACCACTCCCGCCGCCTCCTGCGGCGCCACCGCCCGACGTCACCACCGTGCGCGTGACGGAAGCGAGCGCAGCGTCACTCCGGCACTGGCCTGCGGCGAGCTGCACCTCGAAGCTGAACGCCGCCGAAGACGCCTCCACCGGCACGCGGAGCGAGAAGCGCCCGTCACGACACGCCGACCGCTGACTGCCCTGCTCGGTGTGCCCCGAAGCCATCACGCTCCACTCGAGCTCGTGACCGTCGACCGCGCCCGAGCAGCTGCCCGTCGCCGTCAGCACTGCTGCGTCATCTGGCAACGACCACGAAGGGGCATCGAAGGCGACGCCGAGCGCCTCGCACTCCGTCACCGAGAGCTTCGCGTTGCCACCACAGCCGAAGAACAACACCAGGCCCAGCATCGACGAGACGCGCATGCGCGGTCGCCAGAGCAGCATCGATGCCACCACCGGCCGGCGCCGTCAGGGCCGCGACATCGTTCGGGTGTGAGCACGAACTGGGTGAGATCAGTCGTGGTCGCCCACCGCGACACGCCTGCACCACCGGGGCTGGTCTGCGTTGACAGTTCCGCTCAGGGAACGCGCAGCCGTACGCCACCAGTCGCCGTGAACGTCGTCGGGTCGCCGCGCATCGGGTTGATGAAGAGGTGCTGGCCGCCAATCTGCGCGAAGGCCCCGAGCCACGGCAGAATGAGAAACTCGCCGCCGCCCGCGCCACCGATGCCGAAGCCGACGCCGCCGTTGCGGAACAGGAGCGGCAGGTGCGCCTCGATGAACACGTTGAAGCGCGGCAGCACCGGCACCACGAAGGCCCCGCGTGGAATCACGCCGAAGTACGCCGGAAAGCGCGCGTAGAGGCCCAGCCGCAGGTAGCCCCACTCGAAACCACCACCGAGCTCCATCGCGCCGGTCGGAGGAATGCCCGCGACCGCCGACGCATCGAGCACGCCGCGCACGTCGCCGTAGCCGCGCAGCGCCTTCTGCTCGGGCTGAATCGGCACCAGCACTGGCGGCGGGGCCTGGCCCTGCACGAACTCGAGGCGAATCTCCTTCTTCGGCCTGATGACGAGGTCGACCGGCGTCATCGGCCCGTCACCCCAGCGCGCTTCGAGGCGGTGCTTGCCGATGGGCGCCTGCACCGTCTGCGGTGTCACGCCGGCGTTCTTCGAGTCGAGGAACAGGCTCGCGCCGGGCGGCGTGGAGTTGACGATGAGCGTCGCGGTGAGCCGCACCCGCACGGCGTCGAGCAGCTTCACCACCGTCGGGTCGACGCGCGCTGGGTCGAGCGACGCGTCGGGGTTCGACTCGAGCGCGAGGGCGAAGGCGTCTTCGGCGCGAATGAAGTCCTGCCTGGCCGAGAAGCACTGCCCGCGAAGCAGGTGCACCTTCTCGAGCACGGCCGGGTCGCGTTCGTCCTGCGCGGCGCCGTCGAGCTGCTTGAGCGCGCCTTCGAAGTCACCCTGGTTGAACAGCTTCTGCCCCTGCTCGAAGCGCGTGCCCTTCCCAGTCGAGGCGGGTGAACCAGCGAGCGCGAGGGAGAGCAGGAAGACGCCGAGCGACATGGGCGCGGTGGAATGCGCCACATTTTCGCGGCCCAGTCACCAGAAAGGTCACTCGATGCCCTTCAGCACGGGCTGCGCGCGGCACAACTCGGAGTCAGGCGTGGCGACCATCTGCCCACCTGCGCGCACCTCGAGCGAGCCCACGCCTTCGACGTTGCGGACGAAGAGCGAGCCGTCGAACGCGGAGGCTCCGACGAGCTCGAGGTCGCTCAGCGGCGCGTACAGCGAGCCGACGACGCGCTGCCCGCCGACGAACGACAGCTCACGCTCGCCGGCCACGTACACCCGCACCGAGCCGGGCGAGGCGCCTTCTCCGAACGACGAGTCGCCCACGAGGGTGACGTCACCATCGACGTAGAGGTCGAGGGTGCTGCCCGGCGTGAGCTTCAGCCCGGTCTTGCCTACCGCCTGGAAGTCGCCCTTCACGTACATCGCGACGGCGCCGTCGATGGTGACGGTATGCGCGCCGACCGTCTGCATGCCGTCGAAGACGTAGCTGCCGCTGCCCAGGGTGACCTGATGATCGCCGACGTGCTCGTGCAGCGACAGGCCAGCAGCCGGGTTGTCGTTGCGCTCGATGGCGGTGGCCATGAGGGCGGCGAGGTCGAGGCGCTGCTCGGCGCCGCACGCGCACGGCGGGCCCGGGAGCGGAGCGACGCCGCCCTTCGCGCCGAGCTTCGCCGTGCCAGTCCACGCGTCGGCTTCGGGCGTACGGAGCGTGCCCTTCACCGCGAGCTGACCGACGCCCGAGACGCCGCTGGCGGCAGCGAGGTCGCCGTTCACCGTCACGTCGCCGACGCCCTCGACGCGGCCGTTGGTGAAGAGGTTGCCGCCGACGTCGAGCGCTCCGACGCCGCTGACGCCGCCGTACGCGATGACGTCACCCGAGAAGTGGTGCGTGCCGACGACGTCGAGAATGCCGTTGAGCTGCGCCGCCCCGCCTTCGACCCACGCGCCTTCACCCACCGCGCGGTAGTCGCCACACAGACACATGGCGGCGCCGAACACCTGCTTCGCAGGAGACGCCGGGCACGAGAGCACCGCTGCACGAGCCGTCATCGGGTTTTGCGGCCATTCACTCTTCGGCGCGCCACAGCCCACCAGCACCAGCATCGTCAGAAGGCTCGTCCGCATGTCTGCTCCTCGTTGGGGTTCGAGGAAGTGGGTTCGCACGCGACGTGCCCGCTGGAACCGGGCGTGACGACTGGGCCTTCCGCGGTGGTTGGAGCATGTTGGCGCTGGCGTGTTCCGGGCCAGTGTCCTGTCGACCGGTCACTTCGAGGCTCGACATCGGCGCAGGGCTTCCGTGAGGTGGGCGCATGAAACGCGACGCGGCGCTGCCGAAGGCGGTGTTCCAGAAGAAGTGGAAGCAGGTCGACGCGCTCGTGAAGTCGGGCGTGCACCTCGAGTCACTCGACGAGTCGGGCCAGACCGCGCTCGCGTACGCCGCGATGAAGGGGAACCTCTCGCTGGTGACGAAGCTGATCGCGCTCGGCGCGAACGTGAACCACGCGAGCCGAAGGTGGAAGGACGGGCCCATTCACTTCGCGAGCAAGCATGGGTTCCATCGCGTCGTGACCGCGCTGCTCGAGGCGGGCGCGAAGGTCGACGCGAAGGGCTTCGGTGACTTCTCGCCGTTGCACGACGCGGTCAGTGGCAAACACGCGCCGGTCGTGCGCGTGTTGCTCGCCGCAGGTGCCGACCCGAAGGCGAAGAACGCGCTGAAGAAGACGCCAGCCGAGTACGCGAACGGCGACCTCTCGAGGCTGCTCGAGTGACTCCAGGCTCGACATCGAGACCTGCGCTGTCTGAGCTGTCGCAATGCGCGTGCTGATCGCAGCGTTCGGAACCCGAGGAGACGTTCAGCCAGCGATGGTGGCGGCGCTCGCGCTGAAGGCGGCGGGCCACACGTGCGACATCTTCGTTCCTCCGAGCAGCATCGAGTGGGTGCGCAGCCTCGGCGTGAACGCGACCGCCATCGGGCTCGACTACGCGCTCGTCTCTCGCGCCGCGGCCGAGGGTCGCTTCATCGACCTGCTGCGAACCCTGCCGATGCTCAGGCACGAGGTCGACACGCAGGTCGATGCGATGCACGAGGTGGTGAAACACTGCGACGTGGTGCTCGGCGCTTCGGTCTTCGCGGGTGGCCGGCTGTTGTCCGAGGTGCGCGGCGTGCCGTACCGCTTTCTCGCGCTCTCGCCGTTCATCATTCCGTCACCGCAGCACCCCGCTCCGTTCCTGCGCTCCCAGACGCTCCCGGCGTGGGTGAACCGGCTGAGCTGGCGCTTCAACGAGCTGCTCTGGGGGGCGTTCATCAAGGGCCCACTCAATCGACGGCGCCGCGCGATGGGCCTCGCGCAGGTGCCGAACGTGTGGCCGCAGTTGCTCGCCGACGTGACCTGGCTCGCAGCCGAGCCGTCACTGTTCCCTGCGCCGACGCAGCTCGCTCCGACGCGCGAACTCCATCAACTCGGAGCCCTCTTCCTCGACGAACCGAACGCTGCGCTGTCACCAAAGGTCGAGGCCTTTCTGCGCGCCGGCCCGCCGCCCATCTTCATCGGCTTCGGCAGCATGTCGGACCCGAACCCGAAGAAGACGGCCGCGACCATCACGCAGGGAGCGCGGCTCGCCGGGAAGCGCGTCATCGTCTCGCGTGGCTGGGCGGGCTTCGAGCTGCCCGATGACGACCACCTGTGCATCGTTGGTGAGGAGCCCCATCACCTGCTGTTTCCGCGGTGCGCCGCGGTGGTGCATCACGGCGGCATCGGCACCACACACGCCGCAGCCCGCGCAGGGGTTCCTCAGGCCGTGATGCCGCACCTGCTCGACCAGTTCTACACGGCGCATCGCGTGACGCTCGCGGGGGTGGGCTTCGGCGTGCCGCGCTACCGACTGAGTGGAGCGCGCTTCGCCGACGTCTTCACGCGCCTCTCGGAGCCGCAGTTCATCGAGCGTGCACGAGCGGTGGCGCCAACGATGGTGACGAACGCGGCGCGAGAGCTCGTCGCGCGACTGACTGCTCCAGGCTGAGCGACGACACGGGGTACAGCACGCGCGCGCGATGGGTGAAGAGCCGCTCCTCGTGCTCGAGCACGCCTGCGCGCCGCACCTCACGCCACAGCTCGTTCTCGCGAAACACGTCGTTCCCCTCACGGACGAACCGGTGATTCCGCTCGAAGACGTGGAACTTCTCGGGCCACTTCCGGCTGCAGCGCAGCTCGCCTTCGAGCAGCTTGTCGGTCAACCACAGCCGCACCTGAAACGTCGCGTCGGTGTCGTTGCGAAAGCGAAAGTCGAGGTAGTTGTAGAAGAGCGTCGCGCCGCTGCCGAACGGCACCACGCGCCCTGAATCGGGGAACGGGTCGAGGCTGTGATGGTGGCGCTCGACGACGGTGAGCGGGCTGTGCAGCACCAGCCAGTGGAGCATGTTCGCGAGCTGACACAGGCCGCCACCGACGCCGGGCCGTGGAACTCCGTCACGCAGCTCGACACCGTCGACGAAGCCGCGCGCACGGGTCGGTTCACCCACGAGGTCGTAGAACGAGAACGTCTCGCCCGGCCGCACGACGACGCCCGAGAGAAACGGAAGCGCCGCGCGCAGGTTCTGAACCTTGCCGTGCTGCAACGCGAGGTCGACGCCTGGCGCGACGCGAATCAACTTCGACGTGTGCTTGAAGACGCGGAACTCGAGCGGCTCGCGCTTCGTTCTCGCCGCGACGTGGCCACCGAGCCGCTGCCGAACGTGGCGCACGAGCCGCAACCGCGCGACCGACAGCCGATACAGCACGGGATGCCAACGAGATGGAGACATGGGCCTGCACGGTGCAAGCCCGACGCCGTCAGTTCTCGTATGCGCCGAGGTCGATGACGCCGTTCGCGCGCGGGTTGCCGTCGAAGTCCATCGCGCCCCGCAGGTCAGCGCCCCACACCGAGGGACACGCCCAGCCCGTCGGGCAGCTGAGCAATGGGGTGCCGCGATTCACGACACTCGCGGCGAGCGACGCGACCGTGTGCAGGTCGACGGCGACGGCTCCGTTGCGCGGCGTGCCCGGCGTCACGAACGTCGTCGCCGTGCGCTCGAGATTCGTGGTGAACGTCACGCCGCTCGAGGTGCCTCCGCGGAAGTTGCCCGCCAGATTCTGCACGACGTTGTTCTGGTACACGGTCGTCGTGATGTGGAACTGCAGCTGAAACTCCACCTCGTTCTCGTACAGCGTGTTGTTGATGATGATGGTGTGGTCGGTGTTGCCCACGGCGTTCGAATAGCCGCCCACCGACACGCCCGCCTGTGGCGAGTAGTAGACGAGGTTGTTCCGCACGAGCACGTACGACGACGACTTGCCCGAGTGCTCGCTGGCGACCTCGATGCCGAGGTCGGCGTTGTGAATCACGTTGCGCTCGATGAGCACGTTCTTCCCGCCGTCGACGTAGATGCCGTCGGCCGCCTGCTGGCCCATGTACGCCGGGTTGTTGAGCGACGTGATGTTCCACACCTGATTGAGGCGCACGACGCCGTTGCGGGCCTGGTCGGCGGCTCCGGTCGCGGTGCCTTCGAAACCAATGATGTCGATGCCGATGTTGTCGTTGTCGTGAACGCGATTGTTCTCGACGAGGAAGCCGTCGACGTTGCCGTTGAGCGTGAGTGATTCGCTGCAGCCCGTCTTCAGGTTGTCGACCTCGTTCCCCACGAGCGTGAGGTTGCTGATGCTGGTGGTCGAGTTGTCGCCGTAGACCGCGATACCGAGCGCGTTGCCGTTGTTGCCGCTGCAGGTCTCGATGGTGGTGACGATGTGGTGCACGTGGTTTCCCGCGAGCGTCACGTTCGTCATGCCGCCGGTGAGTTGAATGCCGACCGGAACGTTGCTGTTCGAGGTGCGGAAGTTGCGAACCTCGAGGCCTTCGATGCGCACGTTGCTGCGGTTCGCGATGTCGACGAGCCCTTCCTGTCCCGCTGCGGTGAGTCCAGTGCCGTCGATGATGGCCTGCTCCCCGGGGAAGCTGCGGAGCACCACGAGCGCAGCGGTCGGTGACGAGTTGCCGGTGAAGTGAACCTTCTCGCTCCACGTGCCCGCGCGCAGCGAGATGGTCGTCGAAGTCGTGGAGCCCGCCACCATGACCGCCTTGCCGATCGTGCGGAACGGCTGCGCCATCGTGCCGGGGTTCATGTCGTCTCCCGTCGTCGCGACGAAGAGTTCACGACTCGTCGACACCGCGCCGCCCGCCGAGCCACCAGCCGAGGACCCGCCTGCGCTCGCACCACCTGCCGTGGAGCCACCTGCCGTGGAGCCACCTGCCGTGGAGCCGCCGCCACTGACGCCGCCAGCCGCCGCTCCTCCTGCGGCCGCGCCACCGCCCACCGTGGTTCCTCCAGCCATCGCTGACGAACCGCCGGCTGCGCCCGCGTCTTGCTGACCAGCTGGAGTCCCGCACCCGACGAGGCACGCCGCGACCATCACCACGAGAGTCTTCATCGGGCGCGAACTCTGGGCCCTCGGGCTCGCACGATTCAAGCCTGCCGCTGCGACGCCGAGTCGTCGACGTTCCACAGCGGCGCCACCCGCCAACGACACGAGCGTGGCGCGAGCACTGCGACGACAACGCCCCAGGGCCGACGACAGCCACAACGCGCCTTTGATGTTCGGCGCAGACGATGCGGGGGCGAGGCTACGGTGCGCGCATGGAACTGCTCGCCGTTGGCCTCTGTGGGTTCGTCGTCGTCGCGCACGTCGGCTTCATGGTGCTCGAGATGTTCATGTGGACGACGCCGTTCGGGCTGAAGACGTTCGGCCGAACCGCGCAGCAGGCCGAAGACAGCAAGGTGCTCGCGGCGAATCAGGGCCTGTACAACGGGCTGCTCGCAGCGTTGCTCGCGTTCGCGCTCGTGCAGGCGTCGATGCCGATGCGTCTCGCGGTGCTGGCATGCGTCGTCGTGGCCGGCGTCTACGGAGCCGCCACCGCGAAGAAGTCGATTCTGTTCATTCAGGCACTCCCGGCGGCGCTGGCCATCGGCGCTTCGCTCGCGAGTTGACGTTCAGGGACAGGCAGGGCCGCCCGGAGCGCCGAGCTGTTCCCAGACGCCCGCAGGCAACTGCCCCACGTCGGGCTTCATGCAGCTCTCGTCGCGATACGTGTGCGTGCCGTTCGATTCGGTGACGACGAGCTCGACGAAGTTCCAGCCATCGGCCGTGCACTTGCCGTCGGGCGCGATGAGCCGAAGCCCCTCGAGGTACTTCAGCTGCGCCGGGCTGAGCTCGGAGCGGGACAACACGAGGCAGGTGCTCCACGAGCTCGGCGGTCTGACGTACCCACCCTGCTGCGTGATGCGCAGGCCCGAGCTGTTCGCGAACCAGACAGGAGCGCCCGGCGCTCCGACGCCACAGCCAGCGAGCACGAACACGGCAAGCGCGAGCCTCATGGCGAGAGATCGATCTTCACCACCACCGGCTTGCCACCCGCAGCGACGAGCACGCGACGTTCCTGAATTCGGAAGCCCGGGCGTTCGACGCGCACCTGATAGCGGCCCGCAGGCAAGTCGAGGAGCAGCGGCGTTCGTCCGCGCGGCACACCATCGATGCTCACCTGCGCCCAATACGGCTCGCCGGCGTGCATGGTGATGACGTTCAGCTTTCCTTTTCGTTTCGGCGCCGCGACGAACGTCGGCCGGCCGCCATCACTCGCGACCTCGACCAGCACGCCTGCGTCACCGTCATCATCGTCTCCACCATCGAGTACCGCCTCGACGAGCGCGCTCCCGGCATCGTCGTCGCCGGCATCGACGACCGCGACCACGACCGCTGGAACGCCCGCGTCGACGACGGCGATTGGGTCCTTCGGGTCGACCTTCGTCTCCCACGGCCTCCACAACGCAATGCCCACCGCCACGATGGAGATGATCGACAACACCACCATCGGCAACCGGCTCGGCCGAACCCCGTTCGCGACGACCTCGCCCGTCATCGGGCCCACGGCGGGTGGAGCAGCCTCGGGCACGACCACGGGCTGCAACCGCGGAGAGCTCGTGCTCGGCGACAGACTCTCGAGCACCTTGAGGCCCGAGCCGGTGATGGTCGCGACGGCAGGCGGCAGACTCTTCGGCGCGGCCTGATGCCCACCCGAGTCGCGATACGCGCGCTCGAGCGCCTTCACCAGGTCTTGCCCCGAGTAGTAGCGGTCGTCGGCCTTCTTCGAGAGCGCCTTCTTCACCACGTCGGCGACGGCCTTCGGAATCCACGGGGCGCGATCGAGAATCTCGGGCGGCGGCGAGTGCGCCTGCATCTGAATCAGCCGCAGCTCGCTGTCGGCCTCGAACGGCAGCGTGCCCGTCAGACACTCGAAGAGCACCACCGCGAGCGCGTAGAGGTCGACGCGGTGGTCGACGTCTTTCATGCCCATGGCCTGCTCGGGCGCCATGTAGTGCGGCGTGCCCATCACCATGCCGGTGCGCGTGAGGCTCGCGTTCGCCTTGCGGCTTCGCAGAATGCCGAAGTCGAGAATCGTCGCGTGGCCCTCGGCCGAGAGGAAGATGTTGCCCGCCTTGATGTCGCGGTGGATGAACCCCTTCTGGTGGATGTAGTCGAGCCCCGCCGCGAGCTGCTTCATCAGCTTGAGCGTCTCGTCGCTGGTGAAGCCGCCCTTCTGCCGCAGCACGCCCGCGAGCGTGTCTCCCTGCAGCAGCTTCATCACGATGAAGGGCCGGTTCTCGTGC
>JAEUJR010001179.1 GCA_016793585.1 Archangium sp. | reverse complement strand
AAGCAGACGGAGCATGGATACCTCGGGCACAGCGGGTTCCACGCGAAGGTACGCAGCGCCCGCGTCGTCGTTCGCGCACGGCGCCTAGTGGCCGCTCGGAACAGACCGACGGTCTGTTCCGCCCGACGAAAGGCTGGGCTCAGGTTGGTGCGTTGCAGCCAGTCGAGAAACGGCTGCTTCCCCGCCGAAGAAGAGCTGAATGTGCCGCTACGGCGCCCGAGTTCTGATGCGGCCCGGTTCGACGGTGACCAGTGCTCCAAGGAGAAGGTCGCGTTCGTGAGTGGCGAGCACTCCGAGGATTTCGCGAGCCAGATCCTTGAGACCGAATTGCACCAACCGAACGACGCCGAAGTGCTTCATGCCGCCGACCACCGAGTGCGTGCCGAAGTCTTTGTCGAGCGTGATGATCGTTCGCTGATCGCGAATCGCCCACTGAAGGATCGCTTCGTCGCCCGGGTCTGGTGGCGTGTCGGCGACGGCAACGACGTCGTGGCCGCTTGCACGGAGCTTGGCGGGAATTGCCGTCGGTACAGAGGAGTCGACCAAGAGCTTCACAACGGCCTCTCAGCCGCTTGAAGAAAGACATTGAGGAGTCGGTTGCATTCTTCAGTGACCGCTCGAATCAAAGACGGGAGAACGGGTGCAGCGGCAAGGCGATCCTCGCGGCTGGCTTCGATGAGTGGGGTCGGCTCAGCCTGCCACTCGCCCGCCTCGCCTTGTTGTTCGAGATCGCAAGGTCGAATCACGGTTTGCCAGACGCCCTTGGCCTTTGAAACTCCGAGACAGTGACCGCAAACAAAGAGGTCGCGAATCACAACTCGCTGTCCTGATTCTGAGGTCAGCCAGACTTCAATTCCGGGAGCCACGGCGGCAATCCCAGCGTTCGCAGCTTGAATTGCAGCGTTGGCTTCGTCCGTTGCCTTCTGGAGAGGCTTTGCGACTTCGGCAAGAAGCCGAAGTTCTTCTTCGATGGTCGACATCACGTCTCCTCGGTGCGTCACGCACCACATCTTCTGTGAAGGACCTCCTCTTCCGAGGCGGTCCAATGGCCTTCCGGCCACTGCGGCACTATATCTGAGGCTGATGGACGCCGAGAAGCTGCTCTCCAGAATCACTTCGACTCCCGCCATTCTCGGCGGGAAGCCCGTCATTCGGGGTCGTCGCCTCGCGGTCGAGCACGTCCTCTCGCTGCTCGCGGCGGGTGATTCCATCGACGACGTCGTCGCCGCGTACGACTGGCTCACGCGTGAAGACGTCCTCGCGTGCCTGCTCTTCGCCACGAGACTCGTCTCGAACGAACGGGTCGAGCTGCGCAGTGAGTCCGCAGTGTCTCCTTGAGCACGCGGCTTCTTCGCTGTGCACCTGCGTCAGAGACTCCGCTCGTGACGTGAGCGACAGCGCCCACCAGCCGCGCTAACTCGCGCGCCATGCGCATCGTCTGCATCGGTGGTGGTCCTGCGGGGCTGTACTCGGCGCTGCTCCTCAAGAAGCAGTTCCCTTCGCTCGAGGTCGACGTCTTCGAGAAGAACAAACCCGATGACACCTTCGGCTGGGGCGTCGTCTTCTCGAAAGAGACGTTGGGCACGCTCGAGGCCGCCGACGCCGAGAGCTACCGCGCCATCGAGTCGCGCTTCGCCTACTGGGACGACATCGAGGTGCACGCCAACGGTACGGTGACGACGTCGACGGGCCACGGCTTCTGCGGGCTCTCGCGAAAGGACCTGCTGGCGATTCTGCACGAGCGCTGCGCGCAGCTCGGCGTGAAGCTGCACTTCCAGGAAGAGCTGCCGGCCGACCCGCTGCCGAAGGCCGACCTCGTCATCGCGTGCGACGGCGTGCACAGCCCGATTCGTGAGCGCTACGCCGCCGACTTCAAGCCTTCGCTCGACTGGCGCAAGTGCAAGTTCACCTGGCTGGGCACCACGAAGCCGTTGAGCGCCTTCACCTTCCTCTTCAAGAACTCGCCGCACGGCCTCTTCCAGGTGCACGCGTACCCGTTCACGAAGACGCCGATGCAGCCGTCGGGCGCCATCTCGACCTTCATCGTCGAGTGCCACGAGTCGGTCTGGCGCAAGGCCGGCCTCGACACGATGAGCGAAGCCGACAGCGTCGCCTTCCTCGAGAAGCTCTTCGCCGACGACCTGGGCGGCCACCGCCTCTGCGCGAACAAGAGCATCTGGCGCACGTTCCCCACCATTCGCTGCGAGTCGTGGGTGCGCGGCAACACGGTGCTGATGGGCGACGCGGTGCACACGGCGCACTACTCCATCGGCTCGGGCACGAAGCTCGCGATGGAAGACGCCATCGCCCTGCGCGACGCCTTCGTGAAGGAAGGCCAGCACGTCGGCAAGGCGCTCGCCCGCTACGAGCTCGAGCGCAAGCCCGAGGTGATTCGCCTGCAGAAGGCCGCGCAGACCAGCCTCGAGTGGTTCGAGAACGCCGCGCGCTACGCGAACCTGCACCCGCTGCAGCTCACCTTCTCGTTGATGACGCGCAGCAAGCGCATCACCTGGGCGAACCTGAAGCAGCGCGACCCGAAGCTCGTCGAGCAGGTCGACGCCTGGTTCGCGAAGGAGCAGGGCACGAAGCCGAACGCCGATGGCACGGTGCCGCCGCCGTTGTTCGCGCCGCTGAAGCTGCGTGAGCTCGAGCTGCCCAACCGCGTCGTCGTCTCTCCGATGTGCCAGTACTCCGCGAACGACGGCGTACCGAACGACTGGCACCTCGTGCACCTCGGCGGTCGGGCCGTGGGCGGCGCGGGCCTGGTGATGACCGAGATGACGAACGTGTCTGCCGAGGGCCGCATCACGCACGGCTGCGCCGGGCTGTGGAACGACGAGCAGCTCGCGGCGTGGAAGCGGGTGACGCGCTTCGTGCACGAACACTCCAATGCGCGCATCGGCATTCAGCTCGCGCACGCCGGCCGCAAGGCGAGCTGTCAGCGCCCGTGGGAAGGTGACGGCCCGCTGAAGGCGAACGAGCAGCCGTGGCAGACGCTCGGGCCCTCGGCGCTGCCCTACGCCGCCGGCTGGCACACGCCGAAGGCGATGGACGCGAACGACCTCGCGCGCCTCAAGCAGGCCTTCGCCGACGCGACGAAGCGGGCCGACGCCGCGGGCTTCGACCTCGTCGAGGTGCACATGGCGCACGGCTATCTGCTCTCGGAGTTCCTCTCGCCGCTGTCGAACAAGCGCACCGATGCCTACGGCGGCTCGCTCGAAGGGCGCATGAAGTTCCCCCTCGAGGTGTTCGACGCGATGCGCGCGGTGTGGCCGAAGCACAAGCCCATGTCGGTGCGCGTCTCGGCCAGCGACTGGCTCGGCCAGGACGGCATGACGGTGGAGGACACCATCGAGGTCGCGAAGGCGCTCAAGGCCCGCGGCTGCGACGTCATCGACGTCTCGTCGGGCGGTAACGTGCCCGAGTCGAAGGTCGAGTACGGCCGCATGTACCAGGTGCCGTTCGCCGAGGCGGTGAAGCTGGGCGCCGGCATTCCCGTGATGGCCGTCGGAGCCATTCAGGGCGCCGACCACGCCAACACCATCATCGCTTCGGGCCGCGCCGACCTCTGCGCGCTCGCCAGGCCGCACCTGTCTGACCCGTCGCTCGTGCACCGGCACGCCCAGGAGCAGGGCGTCGACTCGCTCGCGTGGCCGAAGCAGTACCTGACGGTGAAGCCGACGCGTCGCGCGCAGCGGCTCGAGTAGCCGAACGTGAAAAGGCCCGGCGCTCCGTCTGGGGGCCGGGCCTTCGTGTCACGGCGCCGTCAGCTCACCTGGGCATGATGACGGTGTCGATGACGTGAATGACGCCGTTCGACGCCGCGATGTCGGTCTTCACGACGTTCGCGCCATCGACCGAGACCTTGCCGTCCTTGAGGCCGAGCGTGAACTCGCGGCCCTCGACCGTCTTCACCTTGCTGCCGTCCTTCATCTTCACCACGTCGGCCGCCATCACCGAGCCTGACACCACGTGGTACGAGAGCACCGCCGTCAGCTTCTTCTTGTCCTTCAGCAGCGCGTCGAGGTCCTTCTTGGCGATCTTCGCGAACGCCTCGTCGGTGGGCGCGAACACCGTGAACGGGCCCTTGCCCTTGAGCGTCTCGATGAGGCCGGCCTCCTTCAGTGCGGTCGCGAGCGTGTTGAACGAGCCCGCAGCGACGGCCGTGTCGACGATGTCCTTCGTGGCGGCAGCGGGGGCCTCCTTCGCGACCTCTGGGGCCTTCGTGTCCTTCTTCTGGGCAAACGAAACCGACGCCACTGCGATGGTGGCAACGACGAGCAACTTCTTCATGGTGCGTCTCCGGGTGAGTGGTGCGCGGCGAACCGCGGACAGCGCCCCGATCTAACGGCTCCGAAATCGCGCGCCACCAAACCTTGAACAAAGCCTGAACATCGTCGGTCGGCTTGTCCGGCTCGCAGGAGACGTCAGCGCGTGGGTTGACCGTCACCAAGCCACGCGACGTTCGTGGCCTCGCGCTGAATTCACGAGTCCTGCTCCCGTACTTTCGGTCGCGGCACTTGCGCCGCCACCAAACAGGGAGCCGTGCTGATGAAGAGACTCGTGGTGCTGGTGATGACGCTGGTCGCAGTGGCCGCCGTGGCTGACGACGCGGAGAAGAAGTGCGCCGCGCTGAGAGACGACGGCACCGTCATCGCCGAGGCGAGCTGGCAGAGCGGCAAGAGCGACGCGTGCCGCAAGCAGGTGAAGGAGGAGGTCGCGAAGCTGTGCACCGCCGAGACGTCGATGGTGAAGTTCAAGCTGCGCCTGCAGCAGAGCTCGAAGCCCATCTCGTCGTTCGTCACCTGCCCGAAGGTGAAGCGCGCGACGCCCGCCACCGACGCCGCGAAGGCCTCACTCGACGAGTCGAAGAAGGAGACGCCGAAGTCGACCGTGAACGTCGCCTGCTTCAAGGCCTGCAGCGACGCGCAGCAGCGCTGTCACGAGGCGTGCGCGAAGGGCGACAAGGACTGCAACCAGAAGTGCCTGACGACGGTCACGGGCTGCAACGCTGCCTGCAAGTGACGCTCACTTCGGTTTCGAGCCTTTGAGCAGCGGCTGCACGAGCATCGGCACGCCGGTGCCCAGCAGCAGAAAGAGCGGCAGCAGCGGTGAGTAGGTGACCCACGCGGGAGGCTGCTGGCCTCCCGACATCGCCATCGCGATCAGGTTCGCGAGGAAGGCGAGCGTGAAGGCTGCAGACACCCAGCGATGAAGCCGTCGAACGAAGTTCACGAGATTCTCCCCAGCAGCTCGATGAGCTTTCCGCCCATCAGGTTCCAGCCGTACCGCGCTCCACCGAAGTTCTGCTTCTGCTCGGGCTTGAAGCCCGACTGCACCAGCACCAGCCGCGTGCCCGCCTTCGTGGGCGTCAGCGTGAAGGTGACGACCGTGTTCAACCCGAGCCCACCACCGACGGCCCACGCGTAGCTGAGCCTCTCGAGCTCGCGGCTCTCGAGCAGCTTGCAGTTCACCGCGCCGTCCCACCCCGGCTGTGGCTGCGTGTTGAAGGTGAAGGTCGCGCCGGGCTCGAGCGAGAAGCCGGTGACGGGCAGCAGCCACTGCGTGAGCAGCTCGGGGTCGGTCAACGCGCGCCACACCTTCTTCGGCGCGTGCGGCAGGTCGAACTCGAAGGTGATGGTGTCGGTCTGCGAACGGTCGGTCGTGTCGGTGGGCTTCATTCGTCCATGGTCTCCAGCAGCTTCTCGAGGCGGCCCACGCGCTCGGTCCAGAACGCGCGGTAGTGCGAAATCCAATCGACGAGGGGCTTCAGGCCTCTGGGCTCGACGCGGTAGTAGACGCAGCGCCCTTCACGGCGGCCGTTCACCAGCCCCGCGTCTTTGAGCGCCGCCAGGTGCTGCGAGATGGCGGGCTGCGAGAGGTCGAAGCGGTCGGTCAGCTCCTTCACCGCGGCTTCACCCTGCGTGAGCGACTCGAAGATGGCGCGGCGGCTCGGGTCGGCGAGGGCTTGAAACACCCGGTCTTCGAGGAGCGCGCTCATGGTCGCGACACTCATAAGTCATTGCTTATGAGTTGGCAAGCGGGTGGGCGGCGCGGGGCTGGCTTCGCGTTCGAGTCCGGAGCGGGAAAATCGCGTCGGTCCGCGCTAACGAGCGCGCATGGCCGAGCTCATTCTCTCTGGCGTCAGCGCCCGCTGCATGGAGCCCAACGCCCTGGGCGCCGTGGTGCAGGCGGTCGAGACCCGCCCGGGCAAGACGTTTCGGCGCTTCTTCGACGAGCGCCAGTTCGACGAAGCGCGCGCGCGCACCAGCCACACCGGCGTGCTCGACGAAGCGGCGGCCTGCGCGCTCGTCGACTGCGTGAACCAGTGTGGAACGCCCTTTGGCGGCCTCGACGTCGAGCCCGCCGAAGCAGACCTCTTCCCTGCGCGGTTCCTCGAGTTGGCCACCATCGCCCTCGACGACGACCGCGCGGCGCAGCGGCTGTTCGACGGGGGCGTGCTCGACCGCGTGGGCTCGGGCCGGCACTTCTTCGGCTCGTTGCCCGTGCGCATCATCGCGCGGCAGTTCAACGCGACGACGAAGGCCGCGGCGCGCTCGCTCCTGCGCGGCGGGTGGGACGAAGACCTGCTCAACCTCATCGAGAGCGCGGCGCTGCGGGCCAGCCAGTTTCCGGAAGAGCTGTTGGTGCTGACGCCCACCTGGCGCACGCCGGTCGATGAAGCGGCCAGCGCGACCGCCGTCGTCGAGCCTCCGGCGCTTTCAGCGGCCGCGCCCGACGTGCTCTCGTGGCTCGAGCTGGCGCGCCGTGAAGCCGCGACCGACCTCTCGCTGGTGGTGGGCCAGCCGCTCGCGCTGCATGGGGCCTTCGGCCGAAGCGCTGTCGGCGCGCCGCTGAGCGCACGCGACCTCGAAGACGTGCTGACGACGCTGCTCGACGCCGCGCACCGGGAACGTTTCGAGCGTGAAGGCGCCCTCGTCGCGGGCTTCTCGGTCGAAGGCTTCGGCCGCTTCAGGCTCACGGCGCTCACGGAGCGCGGGGAGCGGTCGCTCTCGATTCGCACCCACTTCGTCTCGCCGCAGCCCAGCCTTCCGCCCGAGGTGCTCGAGCCGCTCTCTCGCGTCACGCGCGGGCTGGTCGTCGTCGCGAGCCCCGCCGGGCAGGGGCGCAGCACGACGCAGACGGGGCTGCTGCGGCTGCGCTCCGCCGAGGTCGTCACGCTCGAGGAGCCCGTCGCGTGGCCCTCGGTGCGTGGCCCCGTGCGACAGGTCGAGCTGCACACCGACAGCTCGCTCGCGGCCTTCGCCGTCACCGCCCGCACGCTGCCCAACGCCGTCGTGGGCCTCGACCTCGTCGACGACGAAGCCGCTGCGCAGCTCGCGCTCGAGCTCGCGTCGGAGGGCCAGCTCGTCTTCGTCACCCAGCGCGCGCTCTCGGCGGCGGCGACGTTGCACAAGCTCGCGGCGCTCGACTCGAGGCGGGCCAGGCGCCGGCTCTCGGAGTCGCTCTCGGCGGTGCTCTCGCTGCGGCAAGTCGCCAACGGCTCGCGGTTCGTGCACGCCGCCGAGCTGCTCCTGCCCACCGAGGCGCTGCGCCGGCATCTGCGCGGCAACGAGACGCCGCCACCGCCAGTGCTGCTCGAGACCGAAGGGCTCTCGCTCGACGACCGGCTGCTCGCGGCCGTGCGGCGTGGCGACCTCTCGGCCGACCTCGCCGGCAGGTGGCTCGTCGACCCGCGGCGCCTCGCCGACGCTCAGTGAGGGGCTGCGATTCGAAGGAACAGGCGCACACTCGTTCCTGCTCCGGCCTTCGACGTCACCTCGGCGCCACCCGACGCGCGGTCCAGCGCGTCACGCACCATCGACAACCCCAGCCCCGAGCCGCCCGACTCGGCGCGCGTCGTCTCGAAGCGGCGGAAGAGCTTCGGCAGCCGCGCGGCCTCGATGCCCACGCCCGTGTCGCGCACCTCGACCACCACCCACGTGCCCGCCTCGAGCGTCGACCACGCACCGGCTCGTGCCTCGCCCAGCGTCTCTTCACGCACCGACACGGTGAGCGTGCCGCCGCGGGGCATCGCCTGACGCCCGTTGACGCACAGGTTCACCACCGCGCGCACGAGGTCGCTCTCGCCCACGACCGCGCGCGAGACGTTCGAGAGCTGCGACGACAACACGATGGAGTCTGGCAGCAGACGCCGCACCAGCCGCAGGGCGCGCAGCACGTTGGCGTTCACGTCGACGGGGCCGATGGTGCTGACGGTGCCGCGGTCGAAGTCGAGCAGCTCTCGCACCATGGTGGCCGCGCGCGAGGCCGAGTCGACGATGAAGCTCGTCTCTTCTTCGAGCTCGGCGGGCGAGGTGGCGTGACTGAGGGAGTCGCTCGCCAGCACCAGCGGCAGCAGCATGTTGTTGAGGTCGTGCGCGAGGGTGGCCGTGAGCGCGCCCAGCGTCTGCAGCCGCCCTGCTTCGGTGGCCTGCTGGCGGCGCTCGTCGGCCAGGGCCGCGGGCTGCAGCCGCACGATGGCGGCCCCGGTGTCGCGCAGCGGCTGAATCGTGACCTCCACGAGCCCCGAGGGCAGGTTCACCCGCTGCCGCGTGTCGTGCGCGTGGGCGTCGAACGAGAGGTCGACCGCGGGCAACGAGCGTGAGAGCCGCCCGCCCGCGCCGAGCCACGGCACCAGCGCGCGGGCCTCGGCGTTCGTGCCGCGCACCACCCCCAGCGCGTCGACGAGCACCGCGGCCGTGTCGCACGCCGCCAGGGCCTCGTTCGCCCACTCCTCCGCCGGTCGCGCATCGCCCAGGCGCAGCCGGCGGTGGGTCTCGGCGATCCACCTCGCGGCGGTCTCGAACTGCCACATCAGCTCGCGGGTGACGCGCTCCTGGCGCACGAAGCCCACCAGGCGCCCGTCGACGTCGCCCGGGCGCGAGGCGAGCGCCGACAGACACGCCGTGACGCCCTCGGCCCGGAGCAGGTCGGCCAGCTCACACGAGACGTCTTGCGGCCGCGCGACGACGCACGCCTTCGTCACAGGCACCAATGACGACGCCGTCGCTTCGACCAGCGCGGGTGTCACGCCTTCGGCCACGAGCAGCACCTCGGTGCCCGAGAGCGGGTGCAGCAGCGCGCCCAGCCCGTCGAGGTTCAGCAGCACCTTGAGCCGGGTGATGGCGAACTGCAGCTCGCGCGCGGAGCCGACGGCGCCGAACAGCTCGTGGAGGACCTCCGCGTTCGTGTTCATGCTCCAGATGTAGTGGAGCCGATTGGGGCGCCCCGTCGGGGGAACCCACCAATCGTGTGTCGGGTGTTCACCTGACAGCTACGACGCGTCGATGAGCTGGTGTTGCAGGGCGAAGCGGGTGAGGTCGACGTTCGTCTTCAGGCCCAGCTTCTCTCCGAGCCGCGCGCGGTAGGTGCCGATGGTCTTCTCAGACAGGTTCAGCTCGAGGGCGATTTCGCGCAACGAGCGGCCCTGGGCGATGAGCCTGATGACCTCGAGCTCACGGTGAGACAGGCGTGACACCGGGTTGGGGTCGTCGCTGACCACGGCTTCGGCGAGCGCTTCGGCCAGCGCGCGCGAGACGTAGCGTCGCCCTGCCAGAACGTGCTGCACGGCGCTGACCAGCTCGGTCGCGGCGGTGGCCTTGGTGACGTAGCCGCGGGCGCCCTGCTTGAGCGCGCGCGCCGCGAAGCCGCTCTCGGGGTAGCCGCTGAGCACCAGCACCGGCAGCGTCGAGGCCACCTGCGCCAGCAGCTCGAAGCCGCTGCGCCCGGGCAGGTTCAGGTCGAGCACCACCAGCGAGAACGTCTCTTTCCCCACGAGCTCGAGCGCCTGCGCCACCGTCGAGGCTTCTGACAACACGACGCCGGGCAGCTCGGCGCGGAGCAGGGCCGCGAGCCCACGGCGGACGATCTCATGGTCGTCGACGAGCAGAATGTGGTGGCCGCTCATGACGGGCCTCCGACGGTCAGCCGCACCACCGTGCCGCCGCGCTCACGTCGCTCGAGGTCGAGCCGCCCGCCCACCTGCCGCGCGCGCTCGTCCATGCTGAGCAGCCCGAGGCTCAGCCGCTGCGTGGCGTCGAAGCCCACGCCGTCGTCGTCGACCTGCAGCACGAGCGCACCCTCTCGCCTCGTCAGCTGAACGTGAACCTGCTTCGCCCGTGCGTGCCGCGCGACGTTGGTGAGGGCCTCCTGCGCGATGCGGAACGCGTTGGTGGTGACGAGCGGGTCGACGGTGAGCTCTTCGATGTCGGCGGTGCAGGCGATGCCGCTGCGGCGCGAGAAGGCGCTCACCTCGTCGCGCAGCGCCGCCGACAACCCCAGGGCCTCGAGCGCGGCCGGCCTGAGCGCCTGGCTGATTCGCTGAACGTCGTGCACCGTCTCGTCGGCGAGCGCCGAAGCTTCGACCACCCGGTCGACGAGGTCTCCGGGCATCGACGGCAGGTCGGAGACGACGCGCTCGATGGCGCGCAGCTGCAGCTTGAGCGCGGTGAGTCGCTGGCCGAGGTCGTCGTGCAGGTCGCGCGACAGGCGGGCCTGTTCTTCTTCGCGCAGCCGCATGGACTCGGTGGTGAGCGCCCGCAAGGCCTGCCTGAGCGCGACCTCGTCGGTGACGTCGCGCGCGAGCATCGCGACCGAGTCGACCCGCCCTGCCGAGTCTGGCAGCGGCACGTGGGTGGTGTCGTAGGTGCGGCCGTTGATGCGGTGGGTCGCCACCGTGGCAGCCCTGGTGCGCCTGACCGTGGCGTGGGCCGCTGCGATCGCCCCGAAGACCTCGTAGCTCTCGGGCACCCGCTGCTCGAGCTCGAGGGCCGGAGTGAGGGTCTTCGACGCCGCGCGCGCCTCTGCGTTGATGAGGCGCAGCTTCCCCTCGCCGTCGAAGACGGTCACGCTGATGGGCACCGTCTCGAGGAAGGTGTCGAGCGTGGCGCGCACCTCGAGCCGGTTGAGCCCCGCTTCGATGGCGAGGGCGATGCGCTGCACGGCGGCCTCCCAGGCGGGGGTGAAGTGCGTCGGAGCGCTCGCACGCACGCCAAGGACACCCAGCGGCGGCCGACCGAGGGCCACCAGCAGCAGCGACTCGACGCCCGGAAGCCGAATGCCGAGCCCGGCGGTGGTGACGTGAAACGACGTGCCCTGTTCGACGAGGGCCTGGTGGCGGCGAGCGCCTTCGGGGGCGGCCAGAATGGTGGCGAGGTCGCGGCGAAACTCGGCCTCGGTCGCGCCGGCCGTGCCCAGCAACACCCGGTCGGGCCCGTGCCCGATGCGCACCAGCGCCGAGTGCACCCCCGGCGCGCTGGTCAAGGTGTCACAGACGCCCTGCGCCAGCACCCTGGTCGTGGCGGCCGTGCGCGCGAGGTCTTCGCAGCGCTGCACGAGCAGCACGAGCTGCCGCTGCTCGGTGACGTTCCGCTCGAGCGCGTCGCGTGCCTGCCGTTCGCGGTGAACGAGCAACGCCAGCAGCGCCGAGCTGAGCCCGACGAACGAGAGCCCCTTCACCAGCTGCAACGACTGCAGGGTGTCTTTGTCCTTCGAG
>JAEUJR010001170.1 GCA_016793585.1 Archangium sp. | reverse complement strand
GACGAGACGCGACGCCGCGCGAGAGGCCGACTTCGCGCAGCGCATTCTCGACTGGTACGGCAAACCGAACCGGCCCGACGACCTGCTGCAGCCCGGCAGCCCACGCAACGCGTACGGCGTCGAGGCGCTGCACGGCCTCGTCTGGGAGTGGACCGAAGACTTCAACGGCCTCTTCGTCACCGGCGACAACCGGCAAGACGGCGACAAGGACCCGAAGGCGATGTGCGGCGCAGGCGCGACCGGCAGCGCCCGCCGTGAAGACTACGCGGCCTTCATGCGGTACGCGATGCGCTCGAGCCTCACGCCCCGCTCGTCGCTGCCGCGCCTGGGCTTTCGCTGCGTGATGAACGTCGAACGGAGCACGCCATGAGACTTCTGCTCTCGTTGTGTCTGGCCACCTCGGCCCTCGCCGCGCCCGAAGCGAAGAACGTGCTCGCGCTGCCGACGCAGTGGAACACCGAGGCCGGCACCCGAACGACGCTCGAGGCGTGGAAGGGGCGCTGGTACGCGCTCACGTTCGTCTACACCTCGTGCGCCGGCAGCTGTCCGCTCACGACGAAGAAGCTGAAGCGGCTCGACGCGGCGCTCGAGAAGGCCGGCAAGCCGCTCGACCTCGTCATCGTCAGCCTCGACCCGGGCCACGACACGCCCGAGCAGGTGAAGCAGTACCGCGCACGGTATGGCGTCGAAGACGCGAAGCGCTGGAACGTGCTCGTCGGCGACGACGGGCAGGTGCGCACGCTGACGATGCTGCTCGAGTTCAAGTACACGAAGAACCCCGAGTCGGGCGTCATCCTCCACGACAACACGGTGTTCCTCGTGGGCCCCGACGGCACCGTTCAGACGTCGATGTCGTCGCTCGACCAGCCGATGGAGACGTTCATCGACGCAGTGCCCGCGTCCCCTGCACGAGCGCCGAGACGGCCTTCTCGATGAGGGTGCCCATCGGCGGGGCCATCAGCTTCCGCGCCGGGCTGAAGCGGCTGGCGACGAGCACCGAGCGTGCGTGGCTGAACGTCTCGAAGCCCTGACGGCCGTGGTACGCGCCGAGGCCGCTTTCGCCGACACCGCCGAAGGGCAGCGACTCCTGGGCGAAGTGCACGAGCGTGTCGTTGACGCAGGCACCGCCCGACTTCACGCGCGCGAGGGTGCGGTCGGCCCGGCGGGCGTCGTCGTCGAAGTAATAGAACGCGAGCGGGTGCGGCCGTGAGGCGATGCGGCCGAGGGCTTCATCGACCGAGTCGTACGTCTCGATGGGCAGCACCGGGCCGAAGAGCTCTTCCTGCATGGCGAGTGCGTCGGGCCGAACGTCGAGCAGCGCGACTGGCGCCATCACGCGACCACTCGTCGGAGCGTCGCTCAGCACCTCGACCCGCGCGCCCTTCGCCTTCGCGTCTTCGACGATGCCGATGAGTCGCGCGTGCGCCCGCTCGTTGATGATGCCGGTGAGCCCGTCGAGCCGCGGGTACGCCTTCGCGACGCCGTGCTTGAGCGCCTCGAGAAAGCGGTGCTCACTGCCCTTCTTCACCAGCACGTAGTCGGGCGCGATGCAGGTCTGGCCCGCGTTGAAGAGCTTGCCGACGACGATGCGCTCGGCGGCGAGGTCGAGGTCGTACGACTCGTGCACGAGCGCGGGAGACTTGCCGCCGAGCTCGAGCGTCACGGGCGTGAGGTTCTTCGCACAGGCCTCGGCGACGAGCCGACCCACGTGCGTCGACCCGGTGAACAGCAGCGCGTCGAGCGGCAGCTGCGTGACCGCGCGTGCGACGTCGGCGCCACCCGTCACCACGACGACCTCTTCTGCGGTGAAGACGTCGGCCACGAGGCGCGCGAGCAGCGCAGACGTCTGGGGCGTCAACTCCGACGGCTTCACCAGCACGCGGTTCCCCGCAGCCAGCGCGGGCGCGAGCGGCCCGAGCGCGAGGTTCACCGGGTAGTTCCACGGCGCGATGATGCCCACGACCCCGCGAGGCAGGTGTTCGACGAAGGCCTTCGACGGCAGGAAGAACGGGTGCGGCCGCGCGGGTGTGCGCGCCATCCACTTCGCCAGGTGGCGGCGGGCGTAACGAACGGCGTCGACGGTCAGCAGCACGTCGGCGGTCAGCGTCTCTCCCCTACCGCGCACGCTGAAGTCTTCGGCGATGGCGTCGACGAAGGCGTCACGGTGGTCGATGAGCAACCGCTCCAGGCGCGCGAGGCGATCATCGCGCTCGTCGAAGGAGGGCATGGGCACGGCATCGGCGGCACGGCGCAGGTGACCATAGGCACGAGAGACGGGATCGAGCGGGGCTTGCATGGCGAGTCCTCCAGGAACGACTGGCCCGACCACTTCTCCACCCTCGGCACCCTCGGCGTCAAGGAGGGGGCTTGTGGAAGCGCCACCCAGTCAGCTAACTGGTCGGACCAGTCATGACCCAGACCGCCCGAAAGAACGTCGCCGAGAAGATCGCCAGCACCCTGCGCACGGCCATCGTGAAGGGGCGCCTGCAGCCGGGCGACGCGCTGCCGTCGGAGCGCGAGCTTGCCGAGAAGTACGACGTGAACCGCTCCAGCGTGCGTGAGGCGATGAAGCGGCTCGAGGCGTGGGGGCTGGTGAAGATTCGCCAGGGCGGCGCGACGCGCGTGGCCGACCTGCTGCTCGACGCGGGCCTCGGGCTCGTTCCGGCCCTCGTCGAAGCGGGCGGCGAGATGGGCATGGGCATCATGCGCGACCTGCACGAGGTGCGCGGGCTGTTGCTGGGCTGGGGAGCGGAGCAGGCGGCGAAGGAGGCCGACGCCGCCTCGATGGCCAGGCTGGAGGAGCTGGCGAAGCAGCTCGCCGACCCGAAGGCGAAGGCCGCGCAGCTGCAGCAGCTCGACTACGACTTCTTCCAGGAGCTGATGCTCATCTCGGGCAACCAGCTGCTCACGCTGCTCTCGCGCGTGGTGCGTGACGTCTACTTCCAG
>JAEUJR010001158.1 GCA_016793585.1 Archangium sp. | reverse complement strand
CAGGGAGCAGCTCGATCGACTCGTTCGCCACCGGCACGAACGTGGAGCGGCCTTCACCCAGCGACTTCAGGTACTCGACGTACTCGAGGCCTCGCTCGGGCGTCTCGACGATGATGTGCTGCAGCTGATCGCCCAGCGCCGCTTCGATGGCCTTCTCGTACTCGGCCGGCGCCGACACGATGTCGGAGACGAGACCGAAGATGCCGGCCTGGCGGAGATCTTCCCCCGCCTTGCTCATCACCGCGCGAACGCCGCGATCGAAGCCTTCGTAGTTGCGCTGAATCTCCTCGAGCGACTGCAGGCGGCTGCGCTTGTCGGAGAGTTCGTCGCGCACCGCGAGCACCATCACTTCGTTCTCGGTGAAGGCCTCACGCGAGCGGGACAGGGTGGCCTGCTCCTCGCCGCTGCGCTGAGAGATCTCCATCGCCATCTGGCGGCTCTGCTCGACGCGCGCGAGCACCTCTTTGCGGGCGTCTTCGAGCTGCGTCTGCTCGGTGAGGAGCACGGCGCGCTCGGCGGTGAGGCGCTCCATGCGCTGATCGAGCTCGCCGCGGCGCGACTCGAGGTTCGCCAGGTTCGACTCGTGGTTGGCGACGCGGGTGAGAATGTCGACGAGTTCACGGCGCTCACCGTCGAGGCGCATGGTCACCTGCCCCATCAGCTCGACTGTGCGGCGCAGCTCTTCTTCGAGCACCTCGAGGGCGACCTCGTCTTCGCGCGAGGCGACGCCCAGGCGCGAGAGCTCACCTTCGGCCTCGGCCTTCTCCTTCTCGGCGACGGCCTTGCGCTCGAGCACCTCGGCGAGCTCGACCTCGGCGGCCGACACGCGCGCCTTCGTCGCGTCGAGATCTTCCTTCCAGTGGCTCAGGTTCTGGGCGTCGAGCTGCACCTGCGACTCGAGCGCGTAGAACTCGGCGGCAGCGGTCTCGAGGGCCTGCGTCTCGACCTCGAGCTTCTCGCGACGGGTGGTGATGTCGGCGTCCATCGCCTGCACCTTCGAGAGTTTCTCGGTCTCTTCGGCGGTGCGGGCGTCGAGCTGGCCGGTCATCATCGAGCGCTGGCTGAAGAGCTCGAGGAAGCGGTGCGAGCTGTGGTGCAGCTCGATGTCACGCATCTCGCCGCGCAGCCGCTTGTACTTCTCGGCCTTGCGGGCCTGGCGCTCGAGCGAGTCGAGGCGCTTCTCGAGCTCGACGACGATGTCGTTCACGCGCAGCAGGTTCTGCTGGGTGTGCTCCATCTTGCGCTCGGCGGCGCGGCGACGGGCCTTGTACTTGGTGATGCCGGCCGCCTCTTCGATGAACGAGCGGCGATCTTCGGGGCGGGCCGAGACGATCTGGCCGACGCGCCCCTGCTCGATGATCGAGTACGCCTTGGTGCCGACGCCGGTGCCGAGGAAGAGCTCGGTGATGTCGAGCAGGCGGCAGGTCGTCTTGTTGATCTGGTACTCGGACTCGCCGGAGCGGAACAGGCGGCGCGTGACCGAGACCTCAGGCAGGCCGGCCAGCGTCTCGGGCAGAATGTCCTGCTGCTCGACGGTGAGGGTCAGCGTCACTTCCGACATCGACAGCGGCGCGTGCGTCTCGGAGCCGTTGAAGATGACGTCTTCCATGCCGCGGCCGCGCAGGTTCTTGGCGCTCTGCTCGCCCATCACCCAACGAATCGCGTCCACGACGTTCGACTTGCCGCAGCCGTTCGGGCCGACGACTGCCGTGATGCCGGTGTCGAACGAGAAGACCGTTCGATCCATGAACGACTTGAAACCCGTGATGTCGAGCCGCTTCAGACGCATCTTGCTCGTCCCCTCGCCGCGCGATTTCGCAGGAGTGCGAATCGCTCCCGGGCCGGTAAATCGGCCTCGGAGCGCGCGAACTAACACGCGCGAGAGAACATGAGCAAGCGTGACACTACGTGGTGTGACGATACATCCAGGTGGTTGAATTCAGGTCCGTTCGAAGCACGTCGCTGAAGTCAGACGGGTGGTTTTCAGGCCGCTTTGCGGTCAACCAGCACCTTCACAGCCGAGAGCTGCCCGTTCACGATCGTCACGGCCGGCCGACTGACCAGCCTGGTGACGGGCATGAGCACCGGTCGATCCGTCTTCTTTCGGGGCGGGGACTGGTTGGAGTCGGTCATGGCAAAACCCATCAAAAGCAACAGCAAGGCCAACGAGGGAACCCAGGCCGCGGAATGAAGTTGCGGTGAGTTGGAGAGGCGCCTGTCTCCGAAGACAGGACACTGCGGCAGCAACGCACCGTGGCTGACGGCTCCGCGCGACATTCTGTTCATGCACGAATGTGACAGTGGCGCCCGATCCATGACGCGGCGCCTGGGGCCTCAGGGAACCTCGATGGCCTGAAGACCCCGTCCTCCACCCGGCACCACCGTGCGCAGAAGAACGACATCGCCCGACTTCGAGGCCTTGAGCTCCTTCATCAGGTCGTCGCGGCTCTTCACGGGCTTGTGGTTCAGCTCGGTGACGACCATGCCGCGACGCAGGCCGCCCTTCTCTGCCGGCGACCCCGGAACAACCTCGACGACAGCTGCGCCTCCACGAATGCCGGTCGCGCTCGAGAAGCGTGGATCGAGATCGTCGAGCGACAAGCCAAGGCGCGGCGGCGGCGCTTCACCCGTGCTCTCGGGCCGCTCGAC
>JAEUJR010001126.1 GCA_016793585.1 Archangium sp. | reverse complement strand
CTCGAGCGTGAAGCCGCGCTGCTCTCGGAGTCGAAGCTCGAGGATCTCGATCGTGCCGCGCTCAACTGGCGGCAGGTGGTCGCGCGTGACGTGCTCGATCGCGACGCCGCTTCGGCGCTCGATCGCCTGTACACGAAGCTCGATCGCCCGCAGGAACTCGCCTTCGCCCTCGAGCTTCGCCGCAACCAGGAAGGTCAGAGCCCCCAGGGCCGTGAGCTCGCGTTCCGCCTCGGTCAGCTGCGGCAGCTTCGGCTCAACGATCTGCGTGGCGCGCTCGAGGTGTACCGCCAGATTCTCGCGGAAGACGCCTCGCACGAAGGCGCGCGGCAGTCGCTCGAGCAGTGGGTGCGCAGCAACGCCGACGAGTCGGCGACCGCGATGGAGATTCTCGACCCCGTGCTCGCCCGCACCGGCGATCACCAGGCGCGCATCTCGCTGCGTGAAGCACGGCTGGCCAGCGCCACGAGCCGGGCCGAGCGTGCACGCCTGTCGTCCGAGATTCGCGCCATTCTCGAGCGCGATCTCAGCCAACCAGAAGCGGCGTTCATGAACGCGCTCAAGGCCTTCACCGACGGGCTCGAGCGCGCCGACGTGCAACCCGAGCTCGAACGCCTCGCGCGTGAGACCGGATCGTTCGGTGAGCTCGCCGAGATCTACGAGTCGACCTCCGAGGAGATCGAGGTCGCGGAAGAGCGCGTCGCGATGCTCCGTCGTGCCGCCGAGATTCGCGAGCAGCTGGAAGAGACCGAAGACGCGGTGCGGGTGTGGAACGCGCTGCTCCAGCTCGCCCCGCAAGATCGCCAGGCCCTCGACGCGCTCTCGAAGCTGTACGCCAGGTCGCAGAACGCGCGGCAGCTCTCGACGGTGTACGCGCAGCAGGCCCAGCTCGCGACCGACCCGGCCGAGAAGCTCGACCTGCTCACGAAGGCGGGTGAAGCGTTCGGTACCTCGGGCGAAGACGACAAGGCCATCGACGCCTACCGCTCGGCGCTCGCCATCAAGCGCTCGGTGCCGGTGCTCGCCGCGCTCGATCACCTCTTTGGCAAGACCGAGCGGCTCGCCGAGCAGGCCGACATTCTTTCGCAGCTCGCCGAAGAGACGCCCGACCCCGACGGCAAGGCCGCCTTCCTCATTCGCCGTGGGGCCCTGCTCGAGAAAGAGAGCCAGTTCGCCGACGCGCTGCGTGCCTTCGCCGAGGTCCTGCAGTTGGTGCGCGCCGAGCCCCACGCGGTCGCCGGGCTCGAGCGGCTCGTGCAGCACGAGGTCTCGCGCGTCGAGGCCGCTCGACTGCTCGAGCCTGTCTACCGGGCGGCGTCCGATCTCAAGAAGCTGGTCGAGGTGCTCGACATCAGGCTCGGCGTCACCGAGCCCTCGCGCCGGGTGGCGCTGTTGCTCGAGATCGCGACGCTGCGTGAGGCGGTCGGCCAGAAGGCCCTCGCGCTCACCACACGGTTGCGCTCGTTCGCCGAGGCGCCGGCCGACGACGAGGTGCGCTCCGAGCTCGAGCGGCTCGCAGCCGATCTGGGCGCTTTCGAAGAGCTGGCGGCTGCGTACGAAGACGCCATCGAGCGTGGTGCGCCCGAACCCCTGGCTGGCGAGCTCTGGCGCCGCCTCGCGTCCATCTACGGTGAGCGCCTCGCCCGCTTCGATCTCGCCGCCCGCGCGTGGACCGAGTGCCTCAACCGCGACCCCAAAGACACCTACGTGCTCGAGGCGCTGGCGCAGATCTACCGGCGCACCAACCAGTACCGCGAGCTCTCGGTCGTCATGCGCCGCCAGCTCGCGCTCGAGCCCAACGTCGCAGGCCAGGTGAACCTGCTGTTCGACCTCGCGACGCTGGCCGAAGACACGCTCTCTGACAAACCGCTCGCGGCGACCGCGTACCAGGCGATTCTCGAGCGCAAACCCGACGATGGAAACGCGCTCAAGCTGCTCGGGCGTCTGTTTGCCGAGATGGAGAAGTGGCCGGAACTGGCCGGCGTGCTCGCCCGCGAGGTGCAGCTCGCCGAGACCCAGGGGCAGGATGAAGAGGCCAGGGAGTTGCTGGTGCGCCTTGGGCGGCTCAAGCTGACCCGATTGGGTGACCCACGCGGCGCCTTGAACACCTATCAGGAGGTACTGCGTCGAAAGCCCGGCCATGCCGGAGCAGTCGGCGCACTCGAAGAGATGGCGCGCTCAGACAATCCACTCAAAGGTGAGGCTGCCAGCACCCTGGAGCCTGTGTTTGCCAACGAAGGCGAGCACCTCAAGCTGGTGCAGATGATCGAGGCGCAGGTCGGAAGCGAGCCGCAGCCTGCGGAACGCGCCGCGCTCCTGCGAAAGATGTCCGAGATCTATTCGCAGCAGATGGACAACGCCGAGATGGCCTTCGTGGCCGCGACGCGTGCGCTGCGGGAGCTGCCGGACGAGCCGAAGAACCTCGCGCTCTGCTCACTGCTCTACAAAGCGGCAGATGCCCGCGACGAATACTCGACGCTGTTGAGCGAGATCGCGCCGAAGGCCTCCGACGATCAGGCGCGTGCGAACCTGTACCGCGCGCTCGCCAAGCTGCAGACCGAGGCCAACGAGCCCGAAGAGGCGGTCGAGAGCTGGAAGCAGGTGATGTCGCTCGCGCCCACCGACGGCGAAGCGATGGAGCACATCGGCAAGCTGCTCGCGACGCAGGGCCGCGTGCCCGAGCTGATCGACGTGCTCAAGCGCCAGCTGAACATCGAAGAAGACACGACCCGCCGCGTGGGCCTGCTCTTCCAGATGGGGGTGCTGCAGGACGAGCAGCTCAACGACGCGGCCGCCGCGCTCACCACCTTCCGCCGGTTGCTCGAACTTGCGCCCGCCGACGTCAACGCGCTCGCCCGCATGGACGCGCTGTGTGAAGACCAGCAGCGCTGGCCAGAGCTCGCCGACGTGCTCGCTCGTCGCGCCGCCATCGTCAGCGCCGAAGAGAAGCCCGCCATTCTGTTCAAGCTGGGCGTCGTTCGTGAGACGCGCCTGCTCGACAAGTCGGGCGCCATCGAGCTGTACGCCGAGCTGCTCGCGCAGAACGCCCGCCACCCGGGCGCGCTGCAGCGGCTCGAGGCGATCGCCCAGAAGGAGCCGCAGAATCAGGCCGCCTTCGAGGTGCTCGCGAAGGCGTTCCGTGAAGGTGGCGACCCGGTGAAGTTGTCGGCGTTGATCGAGGCGCGCGTCACCGTGTCGCCCGACGTCGTCGAGCGAAAGACGCTGCTGCAAGAGCTCGCGCAGATTCGCGACGCGCAGTCCGAGCCCGAGCTCGCCTACCTTGCGTTCTACCGGGCCTTCAAGGAGGACCCGAACGACGTCGAGCTGCGCAAACGCCTCGAGGCTGCCGCGCAGGCCGCCGGCTCGTGGGACGAGCTCGCGCACGCGTACGAGGCCGAGCTGCCGCGAATCGCCGAGCCCTCCGAGGCCGCGAAGGTGAGCTTCACGCTCGGTCAGCTGCACGAGCAGCGCCTCAAAGATGCCGCGCAGGCCGTCGTCTTCTACGAGAAGGCGCGCGAGTTCGACCCCTCGGTCGCGCAGAAGTCACTCGTCGCGCTCGACAAGCTCTACGGTCAGCTCAACCGCGCCGACAAACAGGCCGAGGCGCTCGAAGCGCTCGGCGACGTCACCGAAGACCCTCACGAGAAGGTCGGGCTCTACTTCCGCCTCGGCCAGCTCGCGATGGAGACGCTCGAGAAGCCTGATCAAGCGGCGGGCGCGTTCGAGAAGGTGCTCGCCACCGACCCCAGACACCTGCCCAGCCTTCGCTCGCTCGAGCAGCTCTACGAGCACGCGCAGATGAGCGAGAAGCTGTACCGGGTGCTCGAGGCGCAGGCGGCGGTCGTCACCGGCACCGAGCGTGAGCGCGTGCTCGGCAAGATGGCCGTGACCTCGGCCGAAGGCCTCTCGAACGTCGATCACTCGATCACGCTCTACCGCGAGCTGCTCGCCAAGAACCCGCGCAACGAGCAGGCCTTCGAGGCGCTCAACACGCTGCTCGATCGCGCTGGCCGTTCGGAAGAGCTGGTCGAGCTGTTGCTCGCGAAGCTGCAGGTGACCATCGACCCTCGCGAGCTCGTGCGGCTCAACGAGCGGGTGGGGCGGGTGCTCTTCGAGCGGCTTCAGCGCGCCGAAGACGCGATTCCGTACTTCAAGGCGGCGCTCGATCGAGACGCGCGTCATCGCGGCGCGCTCGAGGCGCTGCGCGACATCTTCGAGGCGCTCGGCCGTCGCGACGATCTCGTCATCATCTTGCGGCGGCTCATTCCGCTCCAGGAAGAGGCGTCTGGGGTCAAGGTCATTCGTATTCGGCTGGCCGAGATCATCGCCGGCAGCGCGCGCCGCGAAGAGGCGCTCGACGCCGCCCGCCGCGCCCTCGAGGTCGAGCCGCACCGGCTGGAGGAGCTCGAGCGGTTGCTCCAGGTCTTCATGCAGCTGAAGGCCTGGCCCGACGCGGTTCGGTGCCTCGAGGCGAAGGCGCAGCACTTCCTCATGATCGAGGAGCGCGATCAGGCCGCGGCCGTGCTGTTCCAGGTGACCGAGCTCTGGCGCAACACCGCCAACAAGCCCGATCTCGCGGGGCCGCCGCTCGAGCGCATTCTCGAGATCGACCCATCGAACCGTCAGGCCTACGACCTCGCGCTCGATCTCTATTCGAAGCAGGGCGACTGGCGCGCCTACGCCCAGGTGATGGATCGTTTCCATTCACACCTGAACACCGACGAAGAGAAGGTGGCGGCGCTGCAGCAGCTCGCCAAGGTGCAGGAGACGCGGCTCGGGCAAAAAGACGTCGCGTTTCTTCAGTACACGCGTGCGCTGCACCTCAACCCCTCGGACGACTCGGTGCGCGAGCAGACCGAGCGCCTCGCCGAAGAGACCGGCAGCTTCGAAGAGCTCGCGGCCGTCTACGAAGAGGTGGCCGACGAGCTGCCGCGCGGCCCGCTGGCCGAGCGCATGTACCTCACGCTGGCGCGCGTGCAGGATCAGAAGCTCGACGATCCCGACGCTGCAGAGGCGGCGCTGCGCAAGGTGCTCGCCTTCGACCCGACGAACGAGGCGGCCCTCGAGCGCCTCTCGTCGATGTTCGCGCGCCGTGGGTCACACAAGGAATACGTCGTCTCGCTCGAGCAGAAGCTCGAAGCCGCGCCGAGCATCGAGGCACGCAAGGAGATCCTGCGGGAGATCGCGCGCGCCTACGACGAGAACCTCGGCAGCCCCGAAGACGCCGAGAACGCGCTGGCCCGGGCGCTCGAGCTCGAGCCCGATCGCCAGACGCTCGACGTGCTCGTCGCGTTGCAACGCCGGCAGGGCAACCACGCCGCTGTCGCGAGTTCGCTGCTGCGCATGCGCGACATCGCGCCGACGCCAGAGGAGCGGTCGCGCATTCAGGTCGAGGTCGCGCAGGTCTACGAGCGCGATCTGAAGGACGACGAAGCCGCGGTCGAGGGCTTCCGTCAGGCGCTCGAGTTCGACCCGGCCAACATCGCGGCGCTCGAAGCGCTCGAGAAGCTCTATTCACGCCTCGATCGCCCGGCCGAGCTGCTCTCGGTCTACGAACGCGAGCTCGAGCTCACCAGCGACTACCGCGAGCGCGTGAAGCTGCTCTTCAAGAGCGCCTCGATCTGGGAAGAGCGCTACCAGAACCTCGTCAACGCCGACGCGTGCATCGACGCGGCGCTGCAGGTCGACCCGCAGAACGTGCAGGCCATCAAGACCCTCGAGCGTCTGCGCAAGGCGCAGGGCCGGTGGGACGAGCTGATCGGCGTCGTCGATCGCCACATCAACCTGCTCAACAACCCCGAAGAGAAGGCCGTGCTCTGCGTGGAGATGGGCGACATCTTCCACCAGCAGCTCAAGGCCGTGGATCGCGCGGTCGTCGCCTACCACCAGGCGCTCGATCTCGACCCCCGCTGCCGGCCCGCGATGCACGCCCTCGGCACGTTGTACGAGCGCTCGGGGAACTGGCCCTTCGCCCTCGACATGCTCGAGCGTGAAGCGCAGGTG
>JAEUJR010001115.1 GCA_016793585.1 Archangium sp. | reverse complement strand
GTCGAGCGTGGCGGCCTGGTCTTCGAAGAGCAGAATGGAGTTCGGCTTGCGCAGGTCGGCGAGCGCGCCCTCTTTGATGCGCAGCACCTCGGCGAGGCCCTTCTCTTCGTCGATGGTGACGCCCGAGAGGCCGATGAGCGTGGCGCCCTGGTCGCCGATGACCTTCGCGAAGCCGCGACCACGAGACGCGATGTAGACGGCCTCGGGCACCTCTTTGCGCACGAAGGCCGTCAGGTCTTTCGCCTTCGTCACCACCGGCGCGGCCTGGCCCGCCGTCACCTTGAAGAAGCCGGCGACGTTGATGTGGCCGCTCATGAGCGTCGTCGAAGACTCGATGAGCGACTGGTTCATGCCTTCGGCGATGCCGAGCATGAGCACGAGCAGCATCGAGACGAAGGCGATGGCGGTGCCGAGCGCTCCGGTGCGGCGGCGGGCCTGCCACAACGAGAGAAAGGCAATGCGAAGGAGCATCACGGGGGCATGACTAGTCCGAATTTCGGGTGGGCGCTGCTCCCGTCGAGGCGTCGAGCCGAATCGTGAAGGTGGTGCCCTGCCCTTCTGCCGAGGCCACCGACACCGAGCCCTCGTGCTGCTTCACCAGCGACTCGACGATGGACAGGCCCAGGCCGGTGCCGTCTTTCTTCGTGGTGAAGAGCGGCTCGAACAGCCGCGCGCGCGTCGGCTCGTCGATGCCCGCGCCGTCGTCACGAACGTGGAGCATGAGCGCTCCTGCCGCGTCGACCGACGCGACGACCTCGACGAGCCCCGGGCGCCCCTCGGGAATCGCCTCGCACGCGTTCTGCACGAGGTTCACCAGCACCTGGCGAAACCGGTCTCTCGCCAGCGGCACCGTCACGTCGGGCACGGCCAGCTTCACCTCGATGCCGTCGCGGTGGCGCACGAGGTCGACGGCCTCACGAACGAGCGGCGCGAGCGCGGTGGGCACCCGCTCGAGGGGCTGTTCACGCGCGTAGTCGAGCAGGTCGGTGATGATGCGCTGACTGGCCTGCAGCTCCCGCTCGGCGAGCGCGAGGGCCGAGGCGGCCTTCTCGTCGAGCACCACCCCCGTCTTCTCGAGCCGCCTGCGCAGGGTGAAGAGCGACGTCGTCACCGCCGAGAGCGGGTTGCGCAGGTCGTGCCCGACGGCCGCCGACAGCTGGCCCAGCGCGGCGAGCTTCTGTTGCCGAGACGTCGCGACCAACAGCGCGCGAAGCCGGCTGCCCGAGAACGCGACGAGCACGCCCGCGACGGCCATCACCGCCACCGCCGACACCTGGCCGCCGACGCTCACGTTCGCCTCGCGCTGCAGCGACACCTCGAGCACGGCGCCCGTCACCGTCGCCACCACCACCTGCCAGCGCGAGAGCGAGAACATCGCGAGAATGAGCAGCAGCACGAAGACGCCCAGCGTGAAGCCCGCCACCGCGCTGGGAACGGGCGTCGTCGGCAGGCTCGCGCGCTGCACGACGTACACGAAGGGCATGTCGAGGAAGACGGGCGCCAGCGTCAACACCGCGCCGAGCCGCTCACTGGAGCGCGCGAGCACCGCCACCAGCAGGGCGCCGCTCCAGTACGCACCGAGGGCGGTGAAGTCGGTCGCCCAGGTGCGGTCCTGCTGAACGACGGCGAGCACCACGAAGAGGCCGAAGAAGAACGTGACCGCGACGACGCGCACGAGGTGGGTGCGGCGCGCGTTGCCGAGCTGCTCGGCCCGCAACGCTGCACGAACGGCCTGGTCTTCACGCATCACGTGCTGGCGACGACGCCGCGCCGAATGAGCCCGAGCCGGCCGACCTGCGTCACCATGCGCAGGAGGCGGTCGGGGTCGAAGGGCTTGGCGAGCACCATCACCAGCTCTTGCGCGCCCACCGTCTGGTGCGTCACCGACTGGGGCGTGCCGGTGAGCATCAACAGGTACGGCGTGGGAGAGACCTGCTCCTTCACTGCCCTGGCGAACTCGCCGCCCGTCATCTGCGGCATCTTGAAGTCGGTGACGATGACGTCGAAGGCGCTGTGTCTGGCCAGCGTGAGCGCGTTCACAGGAGACGCTTCACACGTCACCTCGCAGTCGTCTTCGAGGAGCAGCTTGAGGCTCTGGAGCACACCGGGGTCGTCGTCGACGACGAGCACGCGAGGATGACTGTTCGGCATGGAGCGTGGGCTAACGACACGGCCCCGCCAGTGCACTTGATCAACCGTGTCGTCCCATGTGCTCGCGGCTCCGACCACGAGCGGCCCGAAGCCACCCATTCAATCGACGAATGAACGACGAGCTCAGGGCGTCGGCACCCGCCACAGCAGCGCGTCGGGGCCCTCGTTCACCAGAATCGCCAGCTGGCCCTCGGCGTGTTCGAAGGCGACGGGGCGCTGGTCTCCGGGCAGGTCCCACGTGCGAGCGCTCAGCGCGCCCGTGTTGTCGATGCGAAGGACGACGACGTTCCCCAGGTTCGACGCCGTCCACGGCAGGCCTGGGCCACCGAACGAGACGCCCGCCGCGTTCAACCGCGCCAGCAGCAACACGCCAGTGGGGCCGCGAATGAAGTCGACGAGGGTGAGCGGCCCCGTGGAGATGATGGAGGGCTGGGGTGCCGGGCTCGTGTGCGTCCACGGCTGAATCACGAGCTCGCCCGAGCTGCCCTGACCCGCGAGATAGATGAAGGCGTTCCCATCGGTGGCGGCGCGAATGGCGCTGGCCTCGTTGAACGAAGAGACCGCGCCCGAGGTGAGCGACCGGAACGACCCCGCGGCTGCAGCGTTGATGGCGCCCGTGGTGGGGTCGTACTCCGTCCACCCCAGGTGGCCGACGGAGCGCAACGTCATCGAGCCCATCACGCCGGCGAAGGTGCACTGGCCCTGGCAGCGGCCCGTCACGACGACCGCGTTGGTGATGCCGCCGAAGGGCGTGCTGACGAGGTCGTCTGCAGTGACGGCGCCGGACAGGCCCGACGAGAACGACTGAAGCCCGAACGTGTTGCCCATGAGGACGGGGAGCTGCCAGCGAGCCTCGTTCGCGGTGACGCCATCGAAGAGGACCATCAACGGCGCCGCGGTGGAGCTGACACCCCTGATTCGCACGACGCGCCCAGCCGGCCCCGCCGCGCTCAGTGTCTTGGGGTTCGACGGCGCGAAGAAGTTGGTTGGCTCGACGTACTCGAGGACGAGCATGTTGGTGCCAGAGACACCTCCAATCGCCATGCGCCCGTCGGTGGCCGAGCCGATGGCTTGAACGTGCATGTCCGACCAGGCGACGACGCGCGTGGACAAGACGAACCCGGCGTCGGTGGCCCAGGTGTCGAGCATCGAGCTGCCACCGTCAGCGGCTTCGCTCAGCGTCGCAAAACGCTGAGCGGGGTAGCCGCCAAGCCCAGCCACACGCGCGATGCCGATGAACTTTCGGTTCAGGAGCGGCGCCGAGATGGAGGGCGGCGGCCCGAGCATTCCGCCATCACGCTCGATGGTGCCGCTGGTGCCGCCCGCGGTGCCTCCGCCTGACGTGCCGCCTGCGCTTCCTCCGCCTGACGCGCCGCCACCAACGCCTCCGCCCGACGCGCCGCCTGCCGTGACTCCGCCGCCTGATGCGCCGCCACCAACGCCTCCGCCCGACGCCCCGCCTGCCGTGACTCCGCCGCCTGATGCGCCGCCACCAACGCCTCCGCCCGACGCGCCGCCTGCCGTGACTCCGCCGCCTGTGTCTCCGCCTGCTGCGCCACCTGCCGTCGTGCCGCCCGACTCGCCACCACCAACACCGCCCGCCACCAGGCCGCCTGACTGGCCACCCGCAAACCCTCCGGCCGTGCCGCCCGCGATGCGTCCACCGGCCGCGCCGCCGCTCGTCCCACCGGCAGCCGAGCCGCCACCCGAAGCCTGCACTGGCACGCAGTACTCGGCGTCGCCCACGCGTTCACACCTGAAGTCGTCAGGACACGACCTGTCAGCCGCACACCGGAACAACACGTCGCGCGGAGGCTCGATGCACGAGGTCAGCAACACCACAGCCAAAGCACGCAGAAAGACCCGCATACCCTCAGCTTCCCACGAAGTGTCGTTTACCCAGCGACGAGACGTTCTCCCGGTCACTCCACCGACTGCGCACCCGCGCGACGGAAGAGCACCACGAAGACGAAGAAGATGACGAAGAACCAGAGCGGCATGGTGAACACCATCGCGAGCGAGTGGTCGCTGCGCAGGGCCGCTTCGGTCTCGTAGACCTTCACGACGCGCTTGCGGGCGGGCCCCGAGACCGCGCGCCCCACCTCGGCCAGCTTGCGCACCGAGAGGGCGATGACCTCTTCACAGAGCTCGGGGGCACCGCCGTTCCACTTCGCGGCCGAGAGCACGTACGCGCCATCGTCGCGGCGCTTCGGCTCGCAGGTGAAGCCCACGATGGTGCCGTCGGGCGCAGAGAGCGGCACCGCGGTCTGACTCACCGTGCGGGTCCCGCTCTTTCCCGAGCTCACGCGCTTCGAGAGCGAGGCCCTCAGCTCCCACTCGTGATGCAGGGGCGCTGGCAGCCGCGCGGCGACGAAGTCCTCGTCGTTCGCGTCGGGTTGCCACTCGACGAGGCTCGCGAGCGGCTTCACCTCGGCGTTCATCACGACGCGCGCGTGATGGCCTTCGATGGAAGCGCCGAGCCCCGCGATGAGGGTGAGGAGGGCCGAGGCGAGGCCGGCGCCGCCGATGCGGGAGATGCTCCAGGGCGCGGCGAAGAGCAGCGAGCCGATACCCACCACGGCGCCACCGGCCATCGGGTGCACGAAGGAGCACAGCCCACCGACGAGCCAGCCAGCGAGCATCAGGAGCAGCGTCGTCGTCAGCGCGCGACCGACCCATCGCCAGGGCGTGAGCTGCACCGTCGCCATGGCTGCGATGTACCTCGCTCGTTGCACGCCGTCGTGTTTCCGAGGTGAGTTCCGAAACGTGAAGCGTCAGCCCTTTCAGCGCCAGGCCCTGCTCCTCGAAGGCTCGCTCGACCTCGCCGCGCTCGAGCGCGCCCTTCGCGCGACGGCGAGCTTCACGGGTGACTTCGAGCTGTACCACCGCAGCACGCCCTCCTCGACGTGGGTGGCCTTCGAGCCATGGAGCGGTGCCCTGCGCGACCCCAGCATGAGCGATGGCGACCTGCGACGGCTCGCCAGCCGCCTCGCCCGCGGCCGCCGCGTGTGGGCGCTCACGCTGAGCAGCGACCGCCATCAACGCGTGTCTGCGTTTGGGCCAGCGGGCCGCCCGCGGTGGGCGCAGGCGTCGAAGAGCGCCCGAACGCCGATTGGCCGGGCGGCCGCCGATTGGAGCCGCTCCGCTCGCCTCGACGTGCCGCTGCGGGTGAGCCTCGCGTTCGGCTGGGAGCCCGGTCTGAGCTGGGCGCGCCTCGAACCGACCCCCTCCGCGACGGTGCCGGCCGGCGCCTGGGAAGAGACCAGCTCGCCCAGGGGCCGGGCGCTGAGAGACACTCGAGGCCGGCGCTTCGTGCAGCTCACCGGGCCGCTTCGCCCTTTCGAGCGCGAGGCAGCGATTCTCGAGTTCGTTCGCAACCACGGCTGTCGCGCGACGAGCGACCGCAGCGCAGCCGAAGAGGAGTTGCTCTCGAACGTGACGTCACTCTTCGAGCTGGTCGCCGACGAGCCCGCCTACGACGCGCTGCTGGTGCGGGCCAGACGCTCGGAGCAGGCCACCGGTGAGGTGCTCTTCTTCGGCAAGGGCTTCGCGTTGTGGCGCTTCACTCCGTCGGAGCCATCGCCGTCACGGGAGCGACGCGCGTCGCGAGCCACGTCGGGAAGATGACGGCGAGCAGGCTCACCACCATCGTCACCACCACCGCGAGCACCAACCCGCCGGCCGTCAACTCGGGCCGCAGCACGGGCCCCGAGAAGAAGAAGTACAGCTCGTCGCGGAACGCGGGAATGCCGCGCACGTGGAGCCACTTCACGACGCCGCTGCCGACCGCCGCGCCCGCGACGCCGAAGGTGAAGGCGAGCACCATGGTCTCGACCAGCACCATCGAGACGACGAAGCCGCGCTGCGCACCGATGGCGCGCATGGTGCCGATGGTCTGCGTGCGCTGCAGCGTGGCGATGGTCATGCCCAGCGTCACCACGATGAGCGCGATGAAGGCGAAGGCCGACATGAGCGCGACGAGCAGCAGCCGGAAGAAGTCGATGAACTTTCCGAGGAAGCCAGCGGCCGCGACCCAGCTCACTGCCCACACCTTCGGCTGCGCGCCCTCGATGAGCGCGTCGATGGTCGAGACGTCTGCGGCCGCGAGCGTGGGCCGCTCGGTCTTGAGCGCGGCCTTCAGCGCCAGCAGCGCCATCGTGGTCGACACCTCTTTTCCCTCGGCGCGCTGGCCCTCGAGCGAGACGACCTCCCGCAGCGCGGCGCCGAGCAGGAACGGCAGCGTGCCAGCGTCGACGAGCCCCTTCGCCTTCGCCACCACCGCCGGGTCGGCCTTCGCCTTGGTGTCAGAGAGCAGCTTCTCGATGTCGACGGCGGCCTGGGCCTGCGCGAGCGCCGAGCCATCTTTGAGCAACACCGCCGCGTGCATCACCACGCCGTCGTCGATTTCGTCGGGTGAGAACGTGTCGGCCTGCTTCTTCACCTCACGCTTCGTGATGGCCTCGGCGATGTCAGACGACTTCGTGTCCTGCACCACGTCGGCGGCGTCACCGAAGAGCGCGCTCTCGGCGTCGTCACGGTCGACCTGCTTCGCCGCGACCTGCGCCTTCATCGCGTCCAACTCGGCCTTCATGTCGGCGCCGAGGAACCCGTAGAGGTCGCGGAAGGTGACGATGTCGACGAGGGCGTTGGCGCCGGCGAGCGGAGACTTCTCGAGGCCGCGCAGCTCGAAGATGCCGTACACCTTCGCGAGCACGGTGGTGGTGGCGCCCGAGCGGCCGAAGCTGCGCAGCGTGAGCGTGTCGCCGACCCGCGCGCGGTACAGGTTCAACAGCGGCGCGAGCTCTGCGTAGAAGAAGGCGTAGCGCGCGTCGAAGTTCGCGTCGTTCACGTCGAAGAAGAGCGGCAACAGCACGGCCAGGTCTGACTCCTTCGAGCCGAGGTGTTGCTGCAGCTTCGCGACCGCGCTGGTGGTGCCCTGCCCGTCGAGCTGAAGGATGATTTCGCGCGTCTGCGACTTGTTCTCGCGAATGAAGCGCTGCAGCTCCTGGTCGCTCTGGTCGTCGAGCTTGCGGCCGGCCTCGCGCGCGTCACGCAGCTTGTCGAGGCGGCGGGCGTTCTTCAGCTTGAGGTACTCCTCCGAGAAGAAGCGGGGCAGCAGCACGCCGCGTGTGCCCGCGGGCACCGGGCCGCCCTCGATGATGGCCATGCGCGAGAAGCTCTTCTGGTACGCATCGAGGTCGGTGCCGAGGCAGCGCATGAAGAGCAGGTCGGCGTCGGCGACGAGCGGCGCGACCCGGTTCTCGAGCAGCTCGAGGTGGGTGAAGGGGTCGTCGTCGAAAGAGCTCCAGAACGCATCGGTGCTGGCGGTGGCGAGCGCCTCTTTCTGGCGCGGGTCGATGCCGCTGCCGTCGGTGAGCTCACTCTCGCGCGCCACGTCCTTCTCGAGCACGGCGATGATGTTGCGCACGTGCTGGTGCAGGCTGGCGCGCTTCGCCTGGAACTCGGCGTCAGGCAGCTTCGGGCCTTCGGCCTGCGCGCGGTACAGGTTGCGCAGCTTCTCGAGCGTGACGTCGACGGTGTTGCCCGAACCGACGAGCGCGGTGGCGCCGCCCATGGGCACCACCTTCTCGACGTTGGGCAGCGTGAGCAGCTTGGCCTTCAACGTCTTGAAGTCGTCGATGGGCGCGAGGTTCACGTCGCTGCCGTCGACCTTGCCGTAGATTTCGAGCGGGTCTTTCGAGCGCGCGGCGTACACCTGCAGGTGGCCGGTGATGCTGTCGACGATGCTGCGGCTCAGCGAGTCGTCGAGCGTGGTGAAGAGCGAGCCGCCGATGACGAGCAGCGCGGCGCCGAAGAGCAGCACGAGGCCGACGAAGACGTTGAGGGCGCTCGAGAAGATGTTGGCGAGCGCGATGCGGACCAGCACCTGCAGGTTCGAGAGCATGCGGAGGCGCACCTAACCACGACGGGCCCGCGCTCGCTGCACGCGCGAGAAGTTCGCCTCGATCCACCGGCCCAGGGTCTCGAGGTGGGCGGCGACCTCCTGGCCCATCGGCGTGAGCGAGTACTCCACCTTCGGCGGAATCTCGGCGTAGACGCGGCGGTCGACGAAGCCGTCGTGCTCGAGCACCTGCAACGTCTGCGCGAGCATCTTCTCGCTGACCCCTCCGACGCGGTCACGCAGCGCACCGAACCGCAGCGTGCCCTCCTGGAGGATGATCAACACGAGCGTGCCCCAGCGACTGGTGACGTGGTCGAGCACCTCGCGCGAGGGGCATTGGGCAGCGGTGAGGTCGGCCGCGAAGCGTTTGCTGGCGCTCATGGCCTGTTACTTACCAGAAGGTAGGTACTTGCTGGCAGTAAGTGTGAGCACTACGGAGAGCGCTCACTGGCGCCTTCGCCGGCCCGCACCTGGAGTTCTCGACCATGATTCTCGTCACCGGAGCCACTGGCCACCTCGGCCGTCTCGTCATCTCGCACCTCGTGAAGAAGGTGCCCTCGTCACAGGTCATCGCGGGCGTGCGCACGCCCGGCAAGGCGGCCGACCTCGGCGTGCCGGTGCGCGAGCTCGACTACAACCGGCCGGCGACCGTCGAGGCGGCGCTGAAGGGCGTCGACCAGGTGCTGCTCATCTCGAGCAGCGAGTTCGGCAACCGCGCGGGCCAGCACCAGGTCGTCATCGACGCCGCGAAGCAGGCCGGCGTGAAGCTGCTCGCGTACACGGGCGTGCTGAACTCCGACACCTCGAAGCTGGCCCTGGCCGCTGACCACCAGGCCACCGAGAAGGCGTTGCGAGCCTCGGGTGTGCCCTTCGTGATGTTGCGCAACGGCTGGTACCACGAGAACTACACGGGCAGCCTCGCGACGGTGCTGCAGCACGGCGTGATGCTGGGCGCGGCGGGCAACGGCAAGCTGGCTCCGGCAGCGCGCGTCGACTTCGCCGAGGCAGCGGTCGCGGTGCTGACGACTCCGGGCCACGAGGGCAAGGCGTACGAGCTCGCCGGAGACCGCGCGTACACACTGGCCGAGCTGGCCGCCGAGGTCGCCCGCGTCGGTGGCAAGCCCGTCGCCTACCGGAACCTGCCGGCAGCCGAGTACGCGGCCACCCTGAAGTCGTTCGGTCTTCCGCCGGCCTTCGCCGAGCTGCTCGCGGACTCCGACGTGGGCATCGAGCGTGGCGACCTGAATGACTCGAGCGGCACCTTGCGAAGGCTCATCGGCCGGCCCACGACGCCCTTCGCCGACGTGG
>JAEUJR010001100.1 GCA_016793585.1 Archangium sp. | reverse complement strand
CGCGAGCGTGTCGAGCGTCTCACCCGACTGGCTGATGGCGACGGCGAGCTGGCCCTTCTGCACGATGGGGTCGCGGTAGCGGAACTCGCTGGCGAGCTCGACCTCGACGGGAATGCGCGCGAGCGACTCGATCATCCACTTGCCCGCGAGGCCGGAGTGGAACGAGGTGCCGCAGGCGAGAATCCACACGCGCTCCATCGACTTCACCTGGGCCTCGGAGAGGTTCCAGCCGTCGAAGTGCACGTCACCTTCGCTGCGCAGCACACGCCCACGCAGGGTGTCGGCGATCGCTCGAGGCTGCTCGATGATCTCCTTGTGCATGAAGTGCTTGTGGCCGCCCTTCTCGGCCATGCCCGGCGTCCAGTCGATGCGCGTCACCTTGCGCTTCACGGGCGCGGCGGAGCGATCGGTCAACGTGATGCCGCTCTTCTCGATGACGGCCAGATCGCCGTCCTCCATGAAGATGACGTCGCGCGTGTGATCGAGCAGCGCGGGCACGTCGGAGGCGACGAAGTTCTGCCCTTCCGACAGGCCGAGCACCATCGGCTGCGCTTCGCGGGTCGCGACGATGCGCGTGGGATCCGCTCCGGTCACCACCACCAGCGCGTAGGTGCCTTTGACCTGCTTCGTCGAGGCGCGCACCGCGTCGGGCAGGGCCTTGCCGGCCTTCAGCGCGTCGCTGATCAGGTGCGCGAAGACCTCGGAGTCGGTCTCGCTCGAGAACACGTGGCCTCTGCCCTTGAGCTCGGCCTTGAGCGCGAGGTGGTTCTCGATGATGCCGTTGTGCACCACGCTGACGCCTTCGAAGGTGTGTGGGTGCGCGTTGTCGTCCGAAGGGCGGCCGTGCGTGGCCCAGCGGGTGTGGCCGATGCCGACGGTGCCCTTCGGCTGCTCGGTCGACACCTTGCCCTCGAGGTGCTTCAGCTTGCCGGTCGCGCGCAGCACGGTGAGCTGACTGCCATCGAGCACAGCCACGCCAGCGGAGTCATAGCCGCGATACTCGAGGCGCTTGAGACCGCCCACGAGCACGCCTGCCGCCTGCTTGTCACCGACGTAGCCAACGATTCCGCACATGGACGACTCCTGACGACTGCTGGGTTCCCGCGGCTCGAACCTCGTGCCCGCGGGGGAATTCCCGGTTCATTCCTTCGACTTCATGCCCGCCAGCACCTTGCGGCGCCGTTCGGCCCAGCCCTCTTTGTTCGTCTGCGGCACGCGAGACATGCCCAGCGCGTTGGCGGGTACGTGCTCGGTGATGGTGCTGCCGGCCGCGATGAACGCGCCGTCTCCGACCTTCACGGGCGCGACCAGCTGCGTGTCGGAGCCCACGAAGACCCCATCGCCCAGCACCGTCTTGTGCTTGTTCACGCCGTCGTAGTTGCAGGTGATGGTGCCCGCGCCGATGTTGCAGCCCGAGCCGATCTCCGCGTCACCGAGGTACGCGAGGTGGTTGGCCTTGCTGCCCTTCTTGAGGCGGGTCTTCTTGGTCTCGACGAAGTTGCCGACGTGCACGCCTTCATCGAGCACCGTCTCGGGTCGCAGCCGCGCGAACGGGCCGACGTGACAGAGGGGACCGACGACCGCGTCTTCGAGCACCGAGTACGGCTTCACGGTGGTGCCGTCTCCGACCGTCGAGTGGTTCAGCACCGAGCCCTGGCCGATGGTGACGCGCGAGCCGATCTCACAGTCGCCCGAGATGGTGACGTTGGGGCCGATGACGGTGTCGGGGCCGATCTCGACGCCTTCGTCGATGAAGGTCGAGGCCGGGTGCTGCAGCGTCACCCCTGCCAGCAGGTGGCGACGGTTGATGCGCGCGCGCAGCAGCTCCGCACGCTCGGCCAGCTCGGCGAGGTCGTTCACGCCTTCGACTTCACGCGCATCGGCTTCGACGACCGCAATCTCTCCCTGCTGCGCCGCCTTCGCGACGATGTCGGTGAGGTACAGCTCGCCCTGCGCGTTGGCGGGCGTGAGCGTCTCGAGCGCGCCCCAGAGGAATCGCGCGTCGGCCACGTAGATGCCTGCGTTGATCTCGCCGATCTGCCGCTGCGCCTCGGTGGCGTCTTTGTGCTCGACGATGCCTTCGACCTTGTTGCCCGCGCCCCGCACGATGCGGCCGTAGCCGGTGGGGTTCGGCGGCCGGCAGGTGACCATCGCGAGCGGCCCTTTGCCGGCGCGGTAGGCCGCGACCAGCTTCGTCAGCGTCTCGGCGGTGAGCAGCGGAACGTCGCCATAGAGAATGAGCACCGCGCCCGTGAAGCCTGTGAGCGACTGGCGCGCGCAGGCGACGGCGTGACCCGTGCCGCGCTGCTGCTCCTGCACGGCGAACGAGAGCGCCTGGCCTTCGAACGCCTTCGCCAGAGACGCCTTCACCTGCTCACCCTGGTGACCGATGACCGAGACCACCTGCTGGCAGCCGGTCTCGAACGCGCGGGTGATGGGGTACCAGGCCAACGGGCGCCCGAGCATCGGGTGCAGCACCTTGGCCAGCTCAGACTTCATGCGCGTGCCTTTGCCAGCACAGAGCACGACGGCTGCGAGCGGTGGGTTCATGTGGGCCCGTCTGTCAGACAGCAGGGCCAGGGGTCAACGGGAGCGAGGGAAGCGACACTCAGCTCAGCGACGACACGGCGGCAGTCTGCAGCACGACGGTTCGCGGCGACGGCTTCTCGGCGCTGGCCTTCACCTGGACCTGCATGACGCCGGTTCCCGGCAGCGCCGAGATCACGAACCTGGGCTTCATGAACGTCGTGGTTTCCATCACCTGCTCCTTCACGCACCGACCGGCCTCAGTCGGCATGACGCAGCCAGTCAGCAAGGGACATGCCCGTCAGCCTGGTCTCGTCGATTCAAATGGTTGGAGCGTCGTTCCAGTCCGACGCTCTGTGACAATCATGGCACCCGTGCCACACCTGCCTGCAACGTGGGCAATGACCCGCCGCTGTCGACCCGTGTGAAACGAAAGTGGGACAGAACCGCTTGTCTGTCTGCATCGACTGCGATTGTGTGCCGCTCGTGACGCAGGCGGCTCCCCGTCAGGCCAGAGAGCGGTTTCAGCCAGACGCGGCGACGTTCGAGCGCCTGCTCGACTTCGTGGGCGCTGATCAGCCAGCGCGCCGTGCAGAGCGATATCGACTGCTTCGCGAGAAGGTCGAGTCGTTCTTTCGCTGGAAGGGCCTCGTCGATCCCGCGGGGCTCGCTGACGAGACGTTCGACCGGGTCGCGCGCCGCGTGGAGGCCAACGAGGTTCGAACCGCCCAGCCGCACGCCTTCATTCTGGGTGTCGCTCGCATGGTGGCGCTCGAGGCCGCGCGCCGTGACCGCCGAGAGGTGCCGCTCGAGGAGCACGCCTCGACGCCCACGCCCGCGAACGACGACGACGTTGAAGTTCGATTGAAGGCGCTCGACGGGTGTCTCGAAGGACTGCTGCCTGCCGAGCGAGAGCTGGTCTTCACGTACTACCGCGACGAGGGCTCGACGAGAATCGAAGGACGTCAACGGCTTGCAGACTCGCTGGGCACGACGGTGGGGGCGCTGCGCGTGCGGGCGTTTCGCATTCGGGCCCGCCTCGAGACGTGTGTGCAATCGAAGCTGGAAAGTGGCCAGAAATGAAAACGGGCCCGACGACACCCGCTGGTGAGATGCGGCCGATCGACGTCGACATCGCCTTTGCGTACCTGCTCGGGGAGCTGCCCGACGATCGAGCCAGCCAGCTCGAAGACGAGGCTTTCGACAGCGACGAGCGCTTCGAAGAACTGCGAGCGTACGAGGTCGAGCTGATGGACGCATACCTGTCGGGCGAGCTGTCGAAGGAACGGCGTGACCGGTTCGACACGAAGCTGAAGGCCGACCCCGAGCTGCGGGCGCGACTGAACACGGCCCGCGCGTTCAAGGCGAAGGTGTTGGCGCAGCCGGTGAAGAAGGCGTCGTGGTTCGCCACGCTGTTCACCACTCGCCGCTTGCCGCTCGCGTTCGCCACGGGCCTCGCGGTCGCTGGAGCGACGGTGATGGTGTTGTTGCCGCGCCCGATGACCGACTCCGAAGTGTCGCTGCGCCCGCTCGCGGTTCGTGCCGAGGCCGCTGCGCGAACGTTGAAGGTCGGCAAGAGCACTCGCACGGTGAAGCTCGAGCTGAGCCTCGACGGAGAGCCGGCGCGCGGCGCGTGGAACGTGGTGGTGTCGGGGCCGTCGGGCGAGGTGTGGCACGGCGCTCCCGTGAAGGCCGACGCGGTGGCGGTAGAGGCCGAGGTGCCCGGGTCGGTGTTCACGAGCGGGCGGCACTCCATCGTGCTGCAGAGCAACGGCGCGACGGTCACCGAATACGAGCTGACGATCGAACCGGAGTGAGTTTGTGCTGAGGTCTGGCGTGGTGAAGCCGACTTCCATTCTCTTTCTCGCCGTTCTCGTTTCCTGTTCTCCGTCGACGGCAAGGCTGCAGTCGAGCCAGCGCGTCGAAGGAGCGCTCACGTCGACGCCGCAGCGGTTTCGCCTGCCGGAGACGCCGGTCGAGCTGGTGCTCGAAGGTGGCCGCAGCGGCGCCCAGCTGATCATCGTGAAGGGTGAGACGCGCACCGTGGTCGATCGCCGGCCGGGTGATGCGCCTGAACGCATCGCGCTCGCCTCGACGGAAGGGCTCGAGCTGGAGATCGCGCCTCCCGAGCCGCTGCGTGCCGTGAAGGCGTTCACGTTGACGGTGTCTGCACCTGCAAACGTGAAGGAATTGGCCGCGCTCGACGAGTCGTTCATGGCGGCGGTGGCGTCGACGATTCCTTCGACGGGCGAAGGGCTGCGCAAGGCGGCAGCGACGTTGATCGAGGGGGCCACGAAGGCGAACGCGCTCGGCGACAGGGAGCGGGCGGGTGAGCACCTGGTGACGGCCGCGGAGTTTCTGCTGCGCGTGAGCGAGCCCGAAGCGACACAGCGCTTCGTCGAGGCGATGGCGAGCCCCGTGTACGAGACGGTGGCGTCGGCACACCTCGGCATCGCGGCCATCGATCATGAGCAGGGTCGGCTCGAGGTCGCGGCCGAGCACGTGGCGGATGCGCGGGCGATTGCTGGAACCGACGAGCTCCTTCACGCGCGTATCGACATTGCCGAGTCAGACAGTCTCGCCGAGCGCGCCGAACATGCGCAGAGCGTTGGCAAGCTCGTGCCACGGCTGGAGCTCGTGCGACGTGAAGGCGACCCGCAATTGATTGCGGCGTACGAGAGCGCGATCGGCTGGGGCTACAAATCGCTGGGCGACAAGGACAAGGGGCTGCAGCACTTCGAGCGCGGTCACGCGGCGGCGTTGCTCACGAAGGACGGGCGGGCGATTGGGCATGCCCTGCACGATCTCGGCGGCATGAGGTCAGACGTGCACTCCGACTGGGCGGGCGCGCTGCCGTTCTATTTGAAGGCGGTCGAGGTGCGCCGCATCTCGGGAGATCGTCAGGGCCTCGCGTTCAGCCTCGACGCAGCGGGAGAGATGGAGTCGACGCTGCTCGATGACGTCGCGCTGAAGCACCATGCCGAGGCGTTGATTCTGCGGCGGGAGATCAAGTCGGTGCGCGGTGAAGCACAGACGCTCTGTTCGCTCGGGAGCGCGCTGGGTCGACTCAACCGGCCTGCAGAGGCGATGGAGCCGCTCCATCAGGCCGCGAAGCTGTTCGCGCAGCTCGGCGACCTGACCTGGGAGGCCTACACGTATTACCGCCTGGGTCGCGCGGAGCTGATGGCGAAGCACTACCCCGAAGCAGTGGCGTGGGCCGAGAAGTCGCTGGCGATGACCGACTCGTTGCGGGAGCGCATCGCGAGTGAAGATCGCCGCGCGTATTACACGGCGGGCGTTCGCAAGTTCTACGACCTGTGGGTCGCGGCGGCGGCGCTGCAGTCGATGGAAAAGAAGGACCTGAAGTGGCTCGAGAAGGCGGTGGAGGCGAGTGAGCGCGCGCGCGCGCGATCACTGCTCGACTTCCTGATGCTGGTCGATCTCGATCGCCCGGCAGACCAGCAGGGCCTCGTCGCCGAAGAGGACAAGCTGCGCGCCGAGATTCGTGATCTCGAGAACGCGGCGCGGCGGTTCAAGGCGACCGCTGGAGCCGATGCGGGAACGCCTCCGCAGGAAGCGACGCTCGAGCTGAAGCTGGCCGAGTACGAGGCGATTCACGGGAAGTTGCAGTCGGCGGACCCACGCGTGGCGAGTTTGCAATCATTGCCATTGGTGACGCTGGCCGAGGTCGACTCGCTGGTGGGCGCTGATTCGCTCGTCGTCGAGTACTACCTGGGCCGCAATGGCAACTATGCGCTGGTGCTGGGTGGCAAGACGCCCGGCGCGTATTTGCTCGAGGCGAAGGACCTCGCGGGGCAGGCCGAGACGCTCCACAAGCTGTACTCGGCGCGGAATGAAGATGTCGCAGGTGAGAACGCGGCCGCGCGTGCGGCACGAGTCGCAGCGGCCGATGCGAAGGCGGAGGAGCTGAAGGCGTCGCTGCGCAAGGGGCTCATCAGTCCCTTCGAGCCGCTGCTGGCCGGCAAACGCCGGCTCGTCATCGTGGCTGATGGAACACTGCACCTCCTGCCGTGGGCCGCGCTCGTTCCCGAGGTTCCTGTGCAGTCGACGCCGTCGCTGAGCGTGCTGAAGGCGCAGCGAGCGTTGAAGCGCCCGCCTCCGACGGGAGAATTGGTCGCGGTCGGTGATCCCGTCTTCGAAGCCGATGACCCGCGGCTCAGCGGCAAGGAGATCGTCGACGCTGGCGTGGCGGAATTGCGGGCTGGCGAGAAAGCGCACTACCAGCGCCTGATCTCGAGCCGCGCGGAGTGTGAGGCGCTGGGCTCCCTCGTGCCGGAGCCGAGGCGCAAGGTGCTGCTCGACTTCGATGCTTCGAAAGAGAAGCTGAACGCATCGGGGAAGCCGCGCATCGTGCACATCGCGACGCACGGCGTGTTGGATACCGAACACCCCGAGCGATCGGGGCTCGTGCTCTCGCGGCGATCACCCGACGGAAAGAGCGTCGATGGGTTTCTCTCGCTCGCGGAAGTGTATGGATTGAAGCTGCCGGCCGATCTCGTGACGCTGAGCGCGTGTGAGACGGCGCTGGGCGAAGAGGTGCGCGGAGAGGGGTTCATCGGCCTGGCGCGTGGATTCCTGCACGCTGGCGCGCGGTCAGTCGTGGCGAGCTTGTGGAAGGTGAACGACAAGGCGACGTCGGAGCTGATGAAGTCGTTCTACGTCGGTGTTCTGCAAATGGGCCTTCCGCCAGACAAGGCGCTGGCCCGTGCACAGAAAGAGCTCGCTTCGCAGGAGCGGTACAAGTCGCCGTACTACTGGGCAGGGTTCGTCCTATACGGCGGGTGATGAAGCGCGTCGTCGTTCTCGGAGCGGGTGCCATCGGGAGCACGGTGGCGATGCGATTGGCGCTCGCCGGGCATGACGTGACGGTGGTGGCGCGCGGGTCGAGACTCGAGGCGCTGCGGGCTGATTGCGCGATCGTGACCGTGACGGGCCAGCGAATTCCCGTGCGAGTCTCTGATGCGATTCCGGCGTGTGACCTGGTGATCGTACCGGTGAAGCCGTGGCAGGTCGACGCGGTGGTGCCGATGCTGAAGGCGTGCGGCGCTCCGGTGATGTTCATGTTCAATGAATGGCGCGGTGTACAAGCATTGCGCGAGGCGGTTGGGCGTGAACGGTTCGCGTGGGGCTTTCCGGCGATCGTGGCCGCGCTGCGGGACGGCAAGCTGGAGGCGCAGGTCGTTCCGCGCGCCCTCGAGCGGGTGCAGATCACCACCATCGGAGCGCTGAACGACTTCAGGCCGGCGTGGCTCGATGGCTGGGCGAAGAACTTCACGGAGGCCGGAATTCCCACGGTCGAGTGCTCCGACATGGAGGCGTGGCTGTCGACGCATGCCGCGGTGATGGCGCCTTTGATGGCGGCTGGTGTTCGTGCGCAGACGCGACTGACGTGGAGCGACGCCAAGGCGGTCGTTCACGCGTGGCGTGAGGGTGTTCGGCTCGTGCGCGCGCGCGGGCTCGAGGTGACTCCCGTGTCGGTCGATGGACTCGTGCGGACGCCGGCATGGTTGCTGACGTTCGCGTTGTGGCTGGCGGCGAAGTTCGGTGCGTTGTCCTCATTGGCTGACAACGGCGCTGAAGAGCCACGCTTTCTGCTCGAGGCGATGGCTCGCGAACCGGGCGCTCAGCTCGCTGGCGTTCAGCGCTTGCTCACGAGCGACGAGCTCTCGAGCCAGCGTGGCGCCGGACACTCGACGAAGCGGAGCTGAGGTTCAATTCAGGCAGCAGCGCGGGTGCGCCGTTCGAGATGGTCGACGATGGCCTGGGCAGCGCGGGCAGCTCCGTCGATACCGGCGTAGCGCTGAGCGGCGGCCTTCGCTGACGTCGCGAACGAAGGCTCGTCGAGCAGCCGGCGAATCGCCGGGGCAAGCGAGTCGAGCGAATGCGGCGCCATGCGAATCGCGACGCCCAGCCGCTCGGCGACAGCGACGTTGAGCTCCTGCTCTCCGTGATGCGGAAGCCCGATGAACGGCGTGCCCGAGGCCATCGCGCACTGCACGCTCCCCTGCCCGCCCATGATCACCGCAGCGGCGATGCGCGGGAACACGAGGTGGTTCGGCAACACGCCCGCGATCAGCGTTCGGTCATCACCGAGGTCCTTCACGTCGTGAACGGTCGAGGCGACGAGCAGCCGGGCTCCAGCGGGCTTCGCCGACAGAATGAGCTCACGCAGAAACCCGGTCTGCACGCTCGTGGGAGCAAGGTACACGACCGGTTCCGGCTGCGAGAGAAACGCCTCGACCTCGGGCGGAATCGGCGCATCGAGCTTCGCGTAGAGCGGTCCCGTGCAGACGAACGTGGTGCCGCGGCGCACGCGAAACGGCCAGCTCGGCTTCCAGCGTTCGATCGACTCGGCGCTGGTTCCCAACACCTCGGCGAGCTCGGTCACGAGCGTGAGGTCGCCACACATCATCGACAGCAATGACGGCACGCGCTCCACGCCGAGCGTGTCTGCGTGGGCGTTGAGCTGCCTCACCGGCGCCTTGAGCAGCGCCGGCATTCGATTCGCCATCCACCGCTGCACGACCTGCGGCAGTCGCGACATCTCGGCCTTGGGTGGGTTGACCGGTACGGGACACAGCCCACGCGAGAGGACCGGAGGCAGGAAGGAGCCGCCATGGTCGGTCACCAGCGGAATGCCAACGACGCGGGTTGAGAGCGCTGCCGACAGGGTGAAGCCAGTCACTGCCGCGGTCGCCTTCACCTCTCGCAGCCACGCGACTTCGGCAGTCACACTCGCTTCGAGCTCACCAGGCGCGAAGAACGGGCGATCGCCTTTGCCCATGTCGAGCAGCGCCGCGAGGAAGTCCGCCGAGCCTTCAGCCCCCAACGTTGGAGTCAGCGTCGTGCACTCGAACCCGGCTGCGCCGATGAGCGAGACGTAGGGCCCACCTCGCGAGGCGAAGCAGACCGGCACTCCACGGTCCTTCAACGCCTTCGCGATCGCGGTGGCGCGCGAGACCTCTGAGATGAAACCGCAGTTGGGAAGGAAGGCGATCACGAACGCTCCGTGGCGGGAGATTCGAAACAAGGTAACATATACCCTATGTCGCGAGACAAGGGTCCGAGCGAGGAAGTGAACGTGTTCCGGTTGTTGATCGTGCTCGGCCTGCGGCTGCGGGCGCTGATGGATCGGCGGCTGTCGGACATCGGGCTGACGACCCAGCAGGCGGCAGTGCTGACGATCATCGAGCTGGCGGAGGCGCCTCCACGGCAGCGGGAGATCGCCGAGGCGTTGGGCTCGAGTCACCAGAACGTGCGGCAGCTGCTCGACGCACTCGAGGGCAAGGGGCTCATCCGCGAGCTGCCTGATGAAGATGATGGCCGGGCGTGCCGGCTGGTGACGACGCCTGCGGTGGCGAAGCTGTTCGCGTCACGAAACGAGAGCGATGAAGCCGCGATTCGCCGGTGGCTGAAGGGCGTGAAGACCCGCGAGCTGGGCTCGCTGCTCACGTCACTGCGCTCGCTCGCCGAAGGGTTGCCCGCGTTGGAGGACGAGCCGATGCCGCCGCCCCGGCGTCGCGTCAGGCGCGGCGATCGCTGAGGGACGACGGCGGGCGGAACTCGGCGGGCACGCCTTGAAGGCCCTCCTCCACCACGCGGCGCCAGGCGTCGTCACCGCGTTGAATGGCGAAGGCGTGGGCGCGAGATGAGACGAGGCGCACGCGCTCCAGGCCGCTCAAGGTTCGTCGCAGCATCGGCATGCCGAGCTCGGCGATGGAGCGCTCGATGCCAAGCTGCGTGGCCAGGCGTTTGCCGAGCAACAGGTGCGCACCGGCGCGGGCGAACGGGAGCGAGGCCTCGGCCATGCGTCGCTCCCACGGCGTCTTCGCGGCCTTGAGGCGCCAGTGCAGCAACGCGTCGGTGAGGGCGCGCGAGTCGGCGTCGGGTTCGCCCTGCGTGAGCTGAATGAGATCGCCGATGCGAAACGCGTCGGCTTCGGTCGCGGGCAGCAGCGCGGGCTCTGCGCCCATGAGCCAGCCGACGTAGCGCCAGAGGTGAATGTACGCCTCGGCTTCGCGGGTGGAGATCTCGAGGCCGAAGGTGCGCAGGCCGTTGAGCAGCACGATGGAGAAGAGGAGCGTGGTGGCGACGAGGTCGTGCTGGTTGATGGGCAGGCCCCAGGCGTCGGCGTTCCAGCGGCCCGAGTCCCAGAGCAGGCGGCGCACCTGCGCGTGCATGAGGCGGACTTTGAGCGTGGCCTGAAAGCCGTCGCCGCCCGGGCGCATGCCGTCGGGGGAGCAGACGGCGTGCACGAAGCGCGCGGTCTCCATGAGGCGGCGCGGCGCTTGTTCTTGAAGGCGGCCTGAGAAGGCGAGCGGCTTGTTGCCGGCGGGCGAGGCGTAGCCGGTGGGGAGCGACGAGAGGCCGAGCACGATGCCACCGAGCGGGCCGGCACGAAGCAGGAGCGCTCCGGCGGCGGCGACCGTCTCGCGATCGGCCCACGTCGGCGTGGTGGAAGCGGAGTCGACGAAGGTGGCGATCGCGGGGTGCGGTGCGCTGCGGTCTCCGGTGAGCGCGCGTTGCAGTTGCGCCCAGCCCTGCCCGTGCGGGAGCGCGCGGAAGGCGAGCACGACGTCGTCAGCGAGTTCGTCGGAGCGCAGCAACGCGGCTCCGAAGTCGTCCACCCGCGAACCATGGAGCGCACGGACCTGAGGCGTGACGAGGTACCGCGAAGGCGTCATGCGTTCATCATCGCAGCAGGTGAACTCGTGTTCTATTCCTCCTCAAACCAGAGCATTCGCTGGCCGAGGTGGTCGACCATCTGCCCAAAACTGATGTCAAAGTGGTGGCGTCCTTCCAGCGTGACGAGGGTTGTTGATGGCGCCAACCCCAGCCTCCCAGCCGATTGCAGGCCTGCAATCAGCAGATCTGGGCGCCAGACGATCAGCTGCCCACCGGGAAGTTCGAGCTGAACCTCCTCAGCGTAGAACCGTGGTTGCTCTGGAAGAACGGCCGCCTGATCGAACTCCCAGTCGACAACGTCGCCAGCAACGTGAATCCGAAGCACGCGCCCGCTCGACAACAGCAACTCAACCGACTGCATACCGATTCGCCAGGACTGAATCTCCTCGTTCGCCAGCGTCAGATTGTCGCGGCGCGCTCGACTGCTCCGACCTGAACGCCGGGTCACCTCGATCGCCTCTGCAAACGACGCACTCTCGGGCTCCGTCCAGAGAAACGAAGCCTGCAGTCTCGAGATCATTTGTGGGTGTCTCTCTCAGCGGCGTCCTGCAACCATGCTCATTCATTCTATCGTGGTTTCTGCCTTCAAACTGCCCCAGCCGCCGTCGAGCTTCTCGCCACCGAGTCCGAACTTCGGTCAAACGTGCCACTTGGTGTCCGGTTCGCTCACTCACTCGTCTCCGGCCTGACCGATCTTGCATCAGGCAGACTTTGAGCGTGGCCTGAAAGCCGTCACCAGCCAGACACATGCTCACGCCCCGCTCGTCAAGCGCTCAGCCGACGGTGATCGCCCAACGGATACACCAGAAGCTGAAGCGGATCATGATCAGCAGGATTCCACTTCAATTCCCGTTTGGCAGTGTGCGCTATGGCGCTACCGCTCTGTATCTACTACGGCAAGAATATCTCCAGCGACCGACGCCGTGTCGAGGAACTCGAAGCGCGACAATTCTCGGACCTCTACTTGTCCTGGACTTCAGTCAAAACAACGAAGAGACAGAGCGTTCGGGCCTCCACAGCAACGATCGTCGGCCTCATCAGGCCTGCGGACACCTCAATTCTGATTGCACCTTTTGCAACATCAAAAGGTGACTTTTTCCAACGCGCGCCCCCTA
>JAEUJR010000123.1 GCA_016793585.1 Archangium sp. | reverse complement strand
CGCCGATGATGCGGTTCACCAGCGTCGACTTGCCGACGCCCGAGCTGCCGAGAAACGCGGTCGTCTTGCCGGGGCCGACGTACTGGCGAAGCTCGTCGAGGCCCTGACCGTCGAGCGCGCTCACCACGTGAATGGGGACTTCGGGCGCGACGGCCTTCGTCTCTTCGAGGAAGAACGGCAAATCGTCGCAGACGTCGGCCTTGTTCAAGATGACGACGGGCTTCGCGTTGCTCTCCCAGCTCAGCGTCAGGTACCGCTCGAGCCGGCGCGGGTTGAAGTCCATGTCGAGGCCCATCACCAACATCAGGAAGTCGATGTTCGCGGCGATGACCTGCGGCTGGTTCTGCGTGCCCGCCACCTTGCGCACGATGGACGAGCGGCGGGGGAGCAGGGCGTAGACCAGCGCTTCGCCCTCTTCGGGAATACGCGCGGCGACCCAGTCACCGACGGCGGGGTGATCTTCGGCGCTCTCGGCCTTGTGCAGAATGCGGCCGCCGGTGCGGGCCCAGTGCTCTCCGCGCTTCGAGATGACGCGCAGCTGCTTGCGGTAGACGAGAATGACGCGCGCGGGCTCGAGGCCTTTCGCGGCGTGCGGGGCGATGGCGGCGTCGAAGTCGGAGCCCCAACCGAGGTTCGTCTTCCAGTCGGAGGCGTCCGTCATGCGGGCAGGACGACGCGGGGGCGCGGAGCTGACGTCACGAGCTTCAGTGCGGGTACCCGACCATCTCGTGCTTCTCGGGATCCCACAGCTTGAGCTTCAGCGCGGCGACGATGTCGCGCGGCGACCAGGTGGTGACGCCCGGGTGCTGCAGCTCGGGAATGCCGGCCATGGCCTCGGGCAGCCGGTAGAACGGAATCGTCGCGTTCAGGTGGTGCACGTGGTGGAAGCCGATGTTCGCCGTCATCCAGTTCATGAAGAAGCCCATCTTCATGTAGCTCGACGAGTCGATGGCCGCGCCCGAGAACGTCCACGAGGCGCGGTCGGCCACCTGCACGCCGGGGTAGTTGTGCTGCGCGTAGAACAGGTACGCGCCCGAGCTCGCGGCGACCGCCATCGGAATGAACCAGCCGAACAGGTACGCGTCGAGGTGGCCGTTCATGCCGCTCCACACGCCGAGGCTGGTGACGAGCACGAGCGAGAGCAGGCCGCCCCAGTGCTTCGCCGGCGCACGGAGGAAGGGCTTGAGGCACATGCCGATGCCGAACACCGTGAAGATGGCGAGCAGCATGTTCAGCGGCGAGCGCACGACGCGGTACATGAAGCGCTGCAGCGGCGTCGCGGCCGCGTACATGGCGGGCGTCAGCATGGGGTAGCTGCCGATGTGCGAGCCGACGAGCTTGGCCGTGTGCTGGTGGTGGTAGTTGTGCGTCTCGCGCCAGACCGACGGCGGCGTGAGAATGAACTCGCCGAACACGAAGAAGAGAAACTCGGCCGGCTTCGACTGACGAAGAATCGCGCCGTGCTGGAAGTCGTGGAACAGGCAGAACGCGCGCACCGAGGTGAGGCCCGCCAGCACCGAGAAGGGCAGGCGCATCCACCACGCGGGGAGCATCACGGCCGCAGTCACCAGGCCCGCGAGAATCGCGAACGTCGACAGCGTGTACGCCCACGAGCGGCCGACGTTCTCGGCCGTGTACTCACGCGAGTGCAGCAGAATCTCTTTCTCGGCGCGGCGGCCGTTGGCGGCAGCAGCGGGAGGAGCAGGTTCCATCACAGTGGCGGTCGTCATGATGGGCGTGCGGCTAGCACAAGCCGCCAGAGGAACCCAAGCGGTCGCCCCACCCGAAGAAGCGCAGATAATGCGCGCCTTTGAGCCTGCTCAGTCGACGTTGTCCCATCTGAAGGCTTCGCGATCGAGCGCGTCGTCGGCGAGCGACTTGATGAACTCGTCGTCGTTGTCGTCGATCTTCGCGATGTTCGCGCGCACGCGGTCACGCGCCTGGCCGGTGAAGACCTCGAGAATCTCGATCTCCTTCGTCACCGCGGCGGCGCCCTTCTCCTGCAGCGCCGTCGACACGCGCGACATCGTCGAGGCCAGCATGAAGAGGTCGATCATGATGTCGGCCATGCGGCGGCTGGCGAACTGCTTGCCGATGATGTTCTTGCCGTGTTTGCGCAGCACGCGATCGACCGCGCCGGCGAGCTCGCGGGTCAGCTCTTCGAACACGAGCTGGTTCTTCTCGAGCGCGGCGTGCAGCTTCGTGAACTTCGTCTTCTCGCGTTTGACCGACGTGGTGGCGAGCGAGGCGCGGCGGTGCGCGTACTCCGAGAGCACACCGAAGCCCTTGATGGGGTTGTTGAAGATGCCCTTGAGCGAATCGGCGAGCTCTTTGAGCTCGGAGCCGACCTCGTTCATGGCGGTGAGCGCGATGAAGAGCCGCAAGATGTCGTTGGTGCCCTCGTAGATGCGGTTGATGCGCGCGTCGCGCAAGATTCGTTCGTATGGGAACTCGCGCATGAAGCCGTTGCCGGCGGCGATCTGCAGCGCCTCGTCGGCCGTGCGCCAGAGCGCCTCGGTGCCGAACACCTTCGTGATGGCCGCCTCGACCGCGTACTCCTGGCTGCCGGAGTCGATGATGGCGTTCACCATGTTCACCGCCGACTCGGTCACGTAGCAGTCGACCACCATCTGGCCGATCTTCTGCTTCACCAGGCCGAACTCGGCGATGGGCTTGCCGAACTGCACGCGGTCTTTCGCCTGCTTCGTCGCGAGCGAGATGAGCTTCTTCATGCCGCCCACGGTGCCGCCACCCAGGCCCGTGCGGCCCGAGTTGAGAATCTTCATCGCGACCTTGAAGCCCTTGCCGACCTCTCCGAGCACGTACGACGCCGGCACGCGCACGTTGTCGAAGTGCACGGTGGTGGTGGACGAGGCGCGAATGCCCATCTTGTCTTCGTGCGGCCCGATGGTGACGCCCGGCATGTCGCGCGTGACGATGAACGCCGTCATGTTGCCGCGGTCGGCCTGGCCTCCCGTCTTCGCGAACACGGTGAAGAACTGCGCGATGCCGCCATTGGTGATCCACAGCTTGTTGCCGTTGAGCACCCACTCGTCGCCTTCCTTCACGGCGGTGGTCTTGATGCTGGCCGCGTCACTGCCGGCGCCGGGCTCGGTGAGACAGAACGCGGCGATCATCTCGCCGGTCGAGAGCTTCGGCATGAACTTCGCCTTCTGCTCGTCGGTGCCGAACAGCAGCAGGCCGCGCATGCCGATGGAGGAGTGCGCGCCGACCGTCACCGCCACGCTGCCGTCGTAGCGGGCGAGCTCCTGCAGGGTGCGCGAGTACGCGGTGGCCGACAACGCCATGCCGCCGTGCACTTCGGGAATCACGAGCGAGAACAGGCCGAACTGCCGCAGCTCTTCGATGAACTCGACGGGGAACTCGCCCTTCTCGTCCCACTTTCGAAAGTCCTTCTCGTGCGGCTTGAGCAGCTGCTCGATGGAGGAGCGGATGGCCTTGAAGGTCTCCTGCTCGGTGGGCTTCATCTTCGGGTAGGGGAGGATGAGTTCCTCCTCGATGGTTCCGAAGCAGAGCTGGCTGATGAACGAGGGCGACGAGGCGTTCGCGGGCATGGCCGGGTTGTAACGCCGACCCGCCCGGGCTTCAAGCGCGTTGAGTCCACCCGGCAACTTCGAAGCCGCCCGCCGCTGATAAGCGCACGAAGAAGAGCTCGTCGAAGCCCTCGGAGAACGCAGGCACTTCGAGCTCGCCGGACCGCCCGAGCACCGCGACGTCTGGCACTGGCCGGCCTCTCGCTTCGTTTCTCGCCAGCGCGTCACGCACCTTCGACTCGAAGAAGAAGCCACGAACGCGG
>JAEUJR010000958.1 GCA_016793585.1 Archangium sp. | reverse complement strand
GACGCGGCGCTTCCCACCGTCGTGGGTGGCCTCGTCGGCAGCGTCGTCATCGCGGTGCCCACGTCGAACGGCTACGGCGTCGCCGAAGGTGGCCACAGCGCGCTCAACGCGATGCTGGCCTCGTGCTCGCCGGGCGTGACGGTGCTGAACATCGACAACGGCTACGGCGCGGCGTGCGCGGCGATTCGCGTGCTCAACGCCATCGACAAGAGGTGACGGGCCCTATCGCCTGAGCAGGCGGCCCGGCTATGCCGTCGCGCATGCTCTCGACCGTTCTGGTGACGCTGCTCTCTCAGATCGACCTCGCTCCGCAGCTCGAGAAGGGCCCGCTCGTGCTCGTCGAAGAGGGCAAGGGCGGCAGGTTCGGGCAGGCGACGGGCTTCATCCTCGTGAACGCTCCGCCAGATCAGGCGTGGGCGCTGATCACGAAGTTCGAGGAGTACAAGAACTTCCTCCCCAAGGTGACCGAGAGCGAAGTGAAGCGCCGCACCGAGAAGGACGTCGACCTGCACGTCACCATCGAGGTGCCGGGGCCCGACACCGACTACGTCGTTCGCTACACGCCCGATCACGCGGCGAAGGAGATCACCGGCACCTGGGTGAGCGGCGATCTGAAGGGCAGCCGCTGGTTCTGGAAGGTCGAGCCCGCGCCAGGAGGGAAGACGCTGCTCACGCACACGCTCGCGGCGAAGAACTTCTCGGGCATCGCGCAGGCGGTCGAAGACGAGACACAGACGGTGACGGTCGGCGTGAACGTCGGCAGCGTGTTGGCGGCGCTGAAAGCGGTGAAGCGAAAGGCCGAGACGCCTGCAAAGTAAGCGGCTGATCAGACTGATCACCGAAGCCTGATGTCAGCCCGGCGCGCGAGAGTGCGCGCATGTCGACGCTCCCTCACGGCAGCACGATTCTGAAGCAGGTGCTCGGCAGCGGCCTGGCGCGCTTCATCACGAGTCACGGGTTCGTCCGCGAGCGGAGCCGCTTCACCCGTGCGCGCCCTCCCCTCACCGATCTGCTCACGGTGTCGGTCAACCGCAGCCGGTACCTGCAGGAGAAGTCGTTCTGGCTGATCGCCTCGTGCCGCGTCGAGGGGCTGCTGCCTGCGCAGCTTTGCTACGAGCGCATCACGGTGCGTGAAGGCTACGACCCCGGCGACCTGGCAGTGAGCCTGGCCGAGTCGATTCGGCGCCAGCTGCTCCCCGACCTCGACGAGCTCGAGGGCCCGGCCGGATTGGGGCGGCGGCTGGAGCGCGACCATCGGCTGCTCGACGCAGCTGCGGTCTTTCGTCACGCGCGGCTGTTCGACGAGGCCGCGCGACTCGAGGCGATCGAACGTGAACGGCGAGCGCAGGTCATCGGGTTCTGATCATGGGAAGAGGCCGGTGAGGTCGACGACGAGATCGGTGGCCGACGACGACATCACGCAGACGCCACCAGCGAGCGGCAACACTGCTTGATTGGCGCGCGCACCGTCTCTCGGAAAGTTCAGGTTCGAGTGGCGACCGAGCGTTCCGCACGGGCCTGCAGAGAGGAAGCCGGGGCCAGCCGGAGCTGCCACGGTGAGCGTGAGTGAGACCGCCGATGCCGAGAGCGACTCGAGCGGCAACCGGTACTCCTTGCCGGCTTCGAGGCGACCGGCGATGGCACTGTCGGGCCGGCGGCTGTCGAGCAGGCGCGACGGAGCGACGCTGGTGAACGTCGAGCCCTGTCCACCTACGAAGGCCGAGCCAACGTCGATGACGACGTGCGTGGTGGTCGAGCTGCGAAGGCAGAAGGCTCCGCCAGCGAGAGGCACGGTCGAGTGCGTCGCCACCGTCTGACCCGCGGCGAAGTTCACCGACGACGTGCCGCCCCACGCGCCACACGGGTACGCAGAGAGCCAGCCAGCGCTCTGAGGCTCGGTTGCTGTCACGTTCACCATCGCGGCGATGGCCCCCGCAGGCACGAGGCTCGAGAGGTCGACGCGAAGCTCCTGACCCGCAGCGAGCGCGGTCGACTGGCGAGAATCGAGCGCACGCCGGTACGCAGCGGGCACGAGGCCAGCGCCTGCCGACGAGAAATAGCCAGTGACGTCGGCGACGAGGTGGGCAGGCGCCGAGGTCATCACTGCGAGCCGCGCGCCGGGAATGGCCGCCCAGGTGGCTCCCGAGACGACGTCACCTGCCGCGAAGTTCACGCTCGACGAGCCACTCGCAGGGCCAAAGACGGCATACCCGGGCGCGCCCGGCGTCACGACGGCCAGATTGAGCGCGACCGCCGAAGCGTGTGCAGGCACGCCGGCGACGGCGATTGACAATGATTGGCCTGCAGCGAGAACCCCGAACGACGAGCGAGTATCGAGCGCGCGCACCGGCGTGATGGGCGTGTACCGAAGCCCCGCCGCGAGCGGAACGATGGAGCCGAAGAGCGGCCTGCCTGTCAGGTGTGCAGGCAGCGGTTGGCAGGCGATGGAGCCGCCTCCGAGCGGCGGGTTGCCGGTGCCTCGCCCGAGGTTGATCGCATAGGCGACGACGTTGCGAGTCTGGCCATCTCGGAGCGACTCGGGCAGCGCGATGCGGAACCCGTGGCCGGCGTGGCCACCACAGGCAGCAGCGACCGCGGGTTCGCGCGTCACGTTCGCCTGGCCAACCGCCACCATCACGCCGCTCGCGTAGACGTGCACGTCGAGGGCACGCGAGAGATCGTCAGAATCACACGCCCACCCCGCAACGACGTCGCAGGTCGTCGCGTCGACGAAGCCCTTCGGGTTCGCGTCGGCCGGGTTGCCCTGATTCACCAGCGCGAGATAGCGACTCCAATCCCAATACGGGCCGGGGTCGGTGTGATCGTTGCAATTCTTCAACTCGGCGTCACCGTGACCGACGATGTGCGCACGATCCTTCGGCACACCCCACTTGTCCGCAATCCACGACACGAGGCGCGCGCTGCTCTGATAGGTCGCATCGGTGAACGGTACGGCCACACCTGTATAAGGGTTGCGGTTGGAGGCGAAGCCCTCGTGCTCGATGCCAACCGACCGCGCGTTCCAGCAGCCCGCATGCCACGCCTTCTTCTCTTCGGGCACGAACTGGTACACAGCCCCGCTGCGCATGACCAGATAGTGGGCCGAGACCTGGCGGGTGTTCGACAGCAGATACGAGATGTTCCCCGAGCCCTGCCCTTCGGTGGTGTGAATGACGATGCGATCGATCGGCGTGCCGTAGCGCTCGGACCAGTTCGGGCTGCCAGGCAGGTACTCGATGGGCAGCGGCGCTCCGGGAACGGCGAGGCCCTGCTTCACGCTCACACGAGGCGCGTCGGGGCCGAGGTCGATGGGCGCCAGCACGAGGTGCTCCGTACCGAGCGTCACGTCGAGGCCGCTCTCGACGATGGCGAAGGCTCCGTGGGCGAAGTGCGTCGACACCTCGTCGCCGTCATCGTGAATCGCCGCCCGCAGCGCCCGCACGTCTTGAAACCACGAGATGACCACGTCGTCGCTCGCCGTGATGCCCGCTGAAGCGAGCCGTTGGTCGCGCAGGGAGCGCAGGAGCGCCGCCGTGCCGAGGAGCTGCCCCCGCAGCGTCGATTGGACCTCGTTCACGTCGAGGCCACTCAGCCTGGCCGCACGGGTCGCCAGCTCGCCAGTCAGCAGCGGCGCATCTTCGTTCATCGTCAGCTGCATGCCGAAGAAGCCCACGCCGGCCAGCACCGAGACGGGCACCTGCGACCGCTCAGCCGCCTCTTCGAGCGCGAACCGCACAGGCGCGTCGGCCGTCACCTCACCGACCTGCCCGCTGCACCCGAGGAAAAACACCAAGAGGAGGAATCGTGTCCGCATGGTCACTGTTTCTGCCGCTTCCATGCCATCGCCCAACTCGCCGAATTTCATGACCGACCGGTCTGAAGACCTGACACCTCGAGGTGGCAGTGGAGCGCGGCGATCGTTCGAAGGCGCGACGTCACCCACGCGTGACACGTGGCCGTGGAGTAAGGGCCCGCGCATGTCGGAACTCCTCACCTTCCCGCCCGACTTCGTCTTCGGGGTGGCGACCTCGGCGTACCAGACCGAAGGCGGCATCGAGAACGACTGGAGCGACTGGGAGCGGCAGGGAAAGCTGCACGACCAGGCCGCGCGCTGCGGTCGGGCGTGTGAACACTGGGAGCGCTTCTTCGACGACGTCTCGCTCGTGCAGCGGCTGAACGCGACGGCGTACCGGTTCAGCATCGAGTGGGCACGCGTTGAGCCGAAGCGCGGCGTGTGGAACGACGAGGCGTGGGCTGGCTATCGCGCGCGCGCCGAGGCGCTGGTGAAGGCCGGCATTCGGCCGGTGGTGACGTTGCATCACTTCACCCACCCATCGTGGTTTCACGGCGACTGCCCGTGGACGTCGCCCGCGTCGCTGGTCGCGTGGAAACGCTACGTCGAGAAGTGCGCCGAGGTGCTCGAGGGCCTCGACGTGGCCATCATCACCCTCAACGAGCCGAACGTGTTCCTCATGGGCGGTTTCCTCGCGGGCGTGATGCCTCCGGGCGTGAAAGATGGCCGGCAGCTCTACGCGGCGTACGCGAACATGGTGCGCGCGCACGTGCTGGCCAGACAGGCCTTCCTCGACCGCGCGAAGGGCCGGCCCATCACCATGGGCATCAGCCAGCACCTGCAGGTCTTCGCGCCCGAGCGAAGGTGGCACCCGATCGATCAGGCGCTCACCCGCCTCGCCGAGGCCAACTTCAACCACGCGTTCCTCGAGGCGCTCACGACCGGCACGCTGGCCATTCAGATGCCCGGGCTCGCCGCAGGAAAGACGCGCATCGACGGCGCCGAGAAGAGCCAGGACTTTCTTGGCATCAATTATTATACACGCAGCCACCTCAAGTTCGTGGCGGGCGCGCCGTTCATCACGTTTCGGTTCAAGGACGTGCACCACCGCGGGCTGACCGACATCGGCTGGGAGTACTACCCCGAGGGTTTCGGCTGGGTGCTCAAGCAGATGAAGCGCTACCCACTGCCTGTGTGGGTGACCGAGAACGGGCTCGACGACCGGTCAGGCGCGCGCCGCACGCAATTCTTGTACGACCACTGGAGAGAACTGCTGCTCGCCCGCCAGCAGGGCGTGAACGTGACGCACTACCTGCACTGGTCGTTGATGGACAACTTCGAGTGGCTCGAGGCGTACGGGCCGCGGTTCGGGCTGTATCGGGTAGACTTCGAGACGATGGAGCGCACGGAGACGCCCGCGTGCGGCTACTTCAGGCAGGTCGCGAGCTCGAGAATTCTGGGGGTGCCTGGTCGTGAAGCGTGAGTCGCTGGTTCGTCGTCCCGTCGAGCTGAAGTCCCACTACGACGCCGTCGTCATCGGCAGCGGGTATGGCGGCGCGGTCATCTCGGCCCGCCTCGCACAGGCAGGTCTCGAGGTCTGTGTGCTCGAGCGTGGCCACGAACACAGGCCGGGGGACTTCGCCGAGACCGCTGCTGCTTTTCTGAGGCAGGCGAGCGCTCAGCTGCCCTTCGGCCGCGTCGGGCGCGCCGACGCGTTGTACCGGTTTCATCTCGGCCCGCACCTCGGCGCGCTCACGGGCGTTGGGGTCGGTGGCACGTCGCTCATCAACGCCGGTGTGATGCTGAAGCCGAAGCGCCTCTCGGTGCTGCCTGACGGGGTCTCTCGTTCCCTCGAGGCTGGCTACGAAGCGGCGAACGCCACGCTGCGCCCTGCTCCCGTGCCGAGCCGGCATGTCTTCGGCCGCAGCGAAGCCCTCGTGAAGAGCGGTCACGCCACCTTCGAGCGCGTGCCCCTCGCGGTGAGCTACGAGGCAGGCCGGTCGTCGGCGGGCATTCCACTCGCGGCGTGTACGCACTGCGGCAACTGCATCACGGGCTGCAACGTGGGCGCGAAAGGCTCACTCGACACGAACTACCTGCCGCTCGCGGTGCGGCACGGAGCCGAGCTGTTCCCTGGCGCCGAGGTGCTTCGCGTCTTTCGGTCAGAGGGGCGCTGGGCGATCGAGCTCTCGTTCGACGAGCTGAAGCGTGAGCGCTTCGAAGCCACGCCGCTGCGGGTCACGGCTGGCGTCGTCGTCGTGGCCGCGGGTGCGCTCGGGTCGACCGAGCTGCTGTGGCGTTCACGGGCGCGCGGGCTCGCGGTCTCGTCGTCGCTGGGCACGCGCTTCTCGGGCAATGGCACCATTCTGGGGTTCACCGTGGGCACGGCCGACGAGATGAACGCGCTCGGCGAAGCGAGTCGGAAGACGAGCGGTCAGGTGGGGCCCACGCTCGTGGGCATGTTCGATCTTCGCGACAGCGATCAGCCGATGGTGATTCAAGACACGGCGATTCCACGGCCCCTGAGCCTGATGGCACGCGGGCTCGCCGGCGCCTTCGGGCGGGGCTCGAATCGACGGGTCGTCGCGTGGTCGGTCACCGCGGGCGATCGTGGGGCCGGCAGGCTCATCGTTCGTGAGGGGCGGCTCGAGCTCGACTGGCCGCACGTGGGCCGTGAGCAGATGGCGCGCGCCGTCGACGAGCAGCTCTCGCGAATCGCGCTCGCGCTGGGTGGAAGGCACCGCCCCAACCCGGCCTGGCGCTGGCTTCCGGGAGCGCCGCTCATCACCACGCACCCGCTCGGTGGGTGCGCGATGGGGGCGAGCGGCAGAGAGGCCGTGATCGATCACCGGCATCGCGTGTTCGTGGGCGACTCCGACGAGGTCCACGAGGGGCTCTTCGTGTGTGACGGCTCGGTCTTTCAGGGAGCGCTCGGGACGAACCCGTTGTGGACGATCGCCGCGCTGGCCGAGCGCTGTGCGGCGAACATCATCGCGACGACGAAGGCGACCGCCCCTGCCCGTCAGCCACCACGCGACGAGCCGGTCACGGGCGTGTGTTTCACGGAACGAATGACTGGCTGGCTGAGCCCGACCGCGGCGCTCGAGCCTGCGCCCGCGCCCGAGCCGCCCGATGCCTCGCCGTTCTCGTTTCTGCTCACCGTGGAGTGGCCTTCGGTCGAGGCGCTGGCGCGGCGTGCCGACGTGCTGGCCGCGTCGGTGGGAACCCTGCGCTGCCCGCTGCTCTCGAGCGAGCCGCTCGCGGTGGCGCGGGGCCGCTTTCAGCTCTTCGTCGACGCGCCAGGTGGCCAGCGCATGCAGCACGAGTTCGTCGCGACCTCGGTGAGCGGCGAGCGGTTTCTCTGCCTCGGGCACAAGCGCATCGAAGACGACCCGGGCCCAGACCTCTGGCACGACACCCGAACCCTCTTCGTCGAGGTCTTTCGGCTCACGGGCGACACGCGCACGCTCGTCGGCCGCGGCGTGGTGCAGACCCACCCGCTCGATCTCGCGGCGCAGGTCACGACGATTCGCGGGGTGACGCCATCGGTCTCGGCCGATCTCGCCGCGCGAGCCTCGTTCCTCTCCACGTTCCTGGGGCGTGTGCGCTCGGTCTACGGCGGCCTCATCGTTCCGCTGGTGCGATGAGCTGGTTGACGTTGGCCTCGAGCCGTCGCTAGCTCGCGCACCATGCTGCCGCTCGCGACCATTCTGCTCGACCCGCCGACCACGTTTCTCGCGGGCACGATCATCGCGCTGCTGAGCACGAAGCTGATTCGCAAGTCGGGCGCGGTCGAAGTGTGGAAGGCGGCGACGCTCGGCGCAGCCTGGGCCGTCGTCTACGGGCTCGCAGTCGGGTGGATGTACTTCATTCGCACCGACTGGATGTACGTGTACTTGATGGACACGACGAACGTGCCGCTGGTGCCGACGTACCTCGCGTTCTTCGTCATCATGCTTGCGTTCGGCTTCGCGGGAGCGCTGGCGGTTGGCCACCTCGTTCAACAGAGCAAGCTCGCGTGGGCGATCGCGCTCACCGTCGCTGCGCTCTTCACGCTGGTGATGATCTTCGTGCTCACCGGCCCGCAGTACGTCGTCATCGGCTCGACGAAGGAATACTGGGCGGGCGCGGCGAAGAAGCTCGTCGACGACCCTGAGGCGATGCGCGCGGTCAATGGCATCACCATCGGCACCATCGCCGGCTCGCTGCC
>JAEUJR010000956.1 GCA_016793585.1 Archangium sp. | reverse complement strand
GCAGGAGCTGCGCGCGGCCGTTCGCAAGGTGCGGCGTGACGTCGCGTTGCTCGGTGAAGTGGTGATGGACGTGCAGCCGTTCTTCTCGCGCGACCTGGGCGCTGATGCGGTGACGGACTTTCAGCATCGTGAGGCGTTGCTGCAGCTGCTCGAGGGCACGATGCGGCCCGAGACGTTCGCGGGGTGGACGCGCTTCCTCGAGCATCGACAGGGCCCGTTGCCGCACGGTGCGCGGCTGCGCTTCCTCGACAATCACGACACCTCACGGCTCGGCTCGCTGGTCGACGTGACGCGGGTTCGGTTCGCGCTCGCGTGGCTGCTCCTGAGACCCGAGCCGGTGTGGCTGACCGCAGGCACGGAGTTCGAGCTCGCCGCCGGTGTGCCGCTGTTCCGCCTCGACGACGCGTGGCCCGAACGAATCGCGATGCCGCCGCTCGATGGGCCGAAGCCAGAGACGTACGGGTTGATCAGCGACCTGCTGCGGCTGCGCCGGGAGTTCCTCGACGATGACGTTCAAGTCGTGGCGAGCGGACCCGTGCTCTCGTTTCAGCGCACGCGGCGTGATGGGCGCGCGGTGTCTGTGAGCTTCAACTGCTCCGATGGGCCGGTGCCGCTCGACGTCGAGGGCGAGGTGTTGCTCTCGGTGAACGAGCCTGCTGGAGCCGAGCTTGGACCGTGGTGTGCGCGTGTCATCGCGACGTGAGAGCGGTGGAGTCTGGTTGAACGGGCGCATTCCGTGGCATGTGGGCCCTGATGCTCGCCGCACGCCCCCGAGTCGAACCCCGCCGAGTCGCCACCGCTGACAGCGTCGTGGTGAAGGAGATCTACCTCTCGCTGCAGGGAGAGTCGTCGCACCAGGGCAAGCTGTGCACCTTCGTGCGCCTCACGGGCTGTCACCTGCGCTGCTCGTGGTGTGACAGCGAGTTTTCGTTCAAGGGCGGCGAGCGCATGTCGAACGCCGAGGTGCTCAAGCAGGTGCTCGCGCAGAAGTCGCCGATGGTCGAGGTGACGGGCGGAGAGCCGTTGCTCCAGCCGGGCGTGTACCCGTTGATGGAGTCGTTCCTCGACGCCGGCCTCATCGTGCTGCTCGAGACCAGCGGCGCCATCGACGTGAGGCTGGTGCCGAAGGCCGTGCACAAGATCGTCGACCTCAAGACCCCATCGTCGAAGGAGCACGACCGCAACGACCTGCGCAACTTCGACTCGATGAACGAGCGCGACGAGCTCAAGTTCGTCATCGGTTCCCGTGAAGACTACGACTTCAGCGTCGAGATGATTCGCAAGCACAAGCTCGATGCGAAGCCATTCGGGCTGCTCTTCTCGACGGTGTTCACCTCACTCGAACCCGTGAAGCTCGCGGAGTGGATCATCGCCGACCGGTTGCCCGTGCGGTTCCAGCTGCAGCAGCACAAGTACCTGTGGGAACCGAACGCGCGGGGCGTGTGAGCTGATCAGCCGAGCGCCTTCAGTACCTGAGCCTTCTGCTGCTTCAGCGTCTTCGCCTCGAACGCGGTCGTGTCGAAGCGCTGCTTGCCGATGTTGACGGTGGTGCCTCCGAACACGAGCGCCGCGAGAATCCACTCGAAGACCGACTCTGGGCGCGTCACCGGAAACGTTGCCTGAAGGGCTGTTCGTGAAATGCCCAGTCTCGCCTCGGCGTTCACCTTCTCGAGATAGAGCCAGCTGTCGCGACGACTGCGAGCCGTCTTCGCGAGCATCGCCTTCGGGTCATCTCCGAGCGGCCGCGCGTTGCCGCTGTAACCAATCTGCACGCGGTCGAAGGTGACGCCGAGGTGGTCACCGCACAGCTCCCACAACTTCGGAATCGCTTCGTCTTCGTACGCGCCGCCTTCGATGCTCACGTGCGCGTGTGGCGCCTCGAGGACGAACGGCACCTCGCGCACTTCGAGCTTCGTGTAGCGAGCGAGCTGCGTCTCGAAGTGCTCGATGGCTGATTTCGGAGCGTCGAGCCTCGGGCCGGGCTCTCGCGTCAGGTGTGTCATCGCGGGAGGGAAGGCGAGCACGAGGCGCTCGAGGCGAGCGGGCTCGACGATGTGGGCTCGGGTGAAGCCAGCCCCGGCACGCGTCACACGAACGTGCGTCTCGTAGACACGCAGCTCGACGCTCTCGATGGGCGCTGCATCGAGCTTCGGCCACCAGGCGGCAATGGGCTCCTGGAGCCAGCCTCCCGAGAGGTCCAACTCGAGCGTCTTCAGTGGGCGCTTGCCGAAGCCGGAGAGCACCGCGCCGAGGGTCTGTGGTGAGCAGTCGATGCGCTCGAGGTGCGCGAACGCGTCCCACGTCTTCTGTGGAAGCACCGCGCCGTCTTTGCCGAAGCTGAACGCGAGCGTCGTCACGGCCGGCTTCCTGGCTGCAAGCGCGGGGATGAACTGGGGCTCCAGTTGGTGAAGCCCGATGAGCGCCTTGAAGCGCGGCAGGGTGACGACCTCGGCGGGCGGCACGAGGTCCCACGGCATCGCGAGCTCGCGAAACGTCGACCACTCCGGACGTTCGAGCAACGGCACGAGTCGCTCTCGTCCGTCATCGTGTGAGGGCTCACCGACGGTGCCGGTGACGGGAAAGCCCAGCTCGAAGCGCGGCGCGACCCTGAACCAGTCCGCCAGGGGACCGAGCCACTGCTTCCAGTGTTTCTCGATGAGCAGCTGAATTCGTCGCGGTGACTTCTCGGTGGGCGGAGCGAGCTGCAACGCGATGAGCTCTCCCCGCGGGTCGCCCTGTTCGACGAGCCAGTCTCCGTACACCGCACGCACGCCGGAGTCGGTCGGGTTGGCCCACACGAGCTCGAGCAGCTCCTTGCCCGAGCGCTTGCGGGTCTTCTCAGTGCTCGACTGACCAGCGAACGGCGCTTCGAGCACGTCGAGCAGCTTCGCATCGGCGTTGCTGAGCTCGGCAATCTTCAGCGCGCGATGCACCTCGACGCAGTGCTCTTCGCGCTCTTGTGAACGCTCCCGGTAATAGCTGCTCTTCGAGCGACCGAGCTGCGCTTCGAGAATCGGCAGCTGCCGCACGTCGCCGAGTTCGTTCAGCCGCCGGAAGGTGACGTTCCAGAAGCCGCTCGCGCCTCGTGACTGGTGGGCCGCGAGATCGACGAGGGCAGCGAGCTTCTTCGCGACACGCGGATCATCGGGCGCTTCGCACACGGCCTTCAGCACCGGCAGCTCGGCCTGCCACGATTTGGGCCAGTCGCTCGCCAGCACGCGCCCGAGTTGGAGCGGATCTTTCGTCGTCGCGGCTTTGATCAACGCCTCGGCCCGCGCGGGAACCGACTTCGCCGTGATCTTGCCGGCGGTCTTGATTAGCTGCGCATCGAGGCGATCGATCAGCTCTGCGATTCGGGGATGTCGCAACGCGCGCCAGGCGATGAGCAGCTCGGTCAGTTGCTTCTTTGGGTCCTTCGCTTTCGCCGCACGTTCGAGCGCCGCGTGAGCCATGCACGGCTTCTAGCGCGCGTATCGCTCGCGGCCATCGCGGAGAACGTGCACCACCAGGTCTTCACGGACGGCGCCCACGCGCTCGAAGGTCTGACGTGCCTCGCGGAGTGAGCAGTGATTGCAGTCGCTGATCACGTCGAGCTCGCCCGTGCCGTCGTCCTCCCAGAAGCAGACACGGCAGATGTCGTAGGCCTCGCCGTCGAGGGTGCGCAGTTCGCAACACGGGCAGGGCTTCAGCAGTTCAGGCGTGCCCTCGACCGATTCGTGGAGCCCAAGCAACGCAAGGCGATGCTCCAGGTACGCGTTGGTGACGCCGACGAAGCGCTCGCGCTCCTCTGGTGGAACAGGAGGCTTGCGCCTCAGCCGTGCGATGGCCTCGCGTCGAGTCATGAACCGAACGGCACCTTGAAGATGCGACCCGCCTCGTCGGCGACCCACAAGCTCGCGCCGTCGCTCGAGAGGTGAGCCGCGGTCACGCCCGAGTGCAGACCGGGGAGTTCGAGCACCTTCGCTCCACCACGCGTGCTCCAGAGCGTCACGCCTTCGGAGCCCGCGGCCCACACCACCGCGCCCTGCATCGCGAACCCGACCGAGCGCACGTGCAGGTCAGCGGTCGTGACACGCTTCACCTCGTTGCCGCTCTCGCCGTCACGAACGACCACGCCATCTTCGGCCGCGGTCACCAACCATCGACCCGACTCGTCGAACGCGAGCGCCTGCGTGCGTCCGCCAGTCCACTTCTGCGCCCGACGGTTGGAGTTGGGATGCGTGAGCGCTCCGCTGCCGTCTTCCGCCGCGAACGCGACCCGTATGTCGTCACCTTCGCCCGTCACGGCGAGCCACCGAATCGACGAACGCGCGCGAAGCTCGGGGTCGCCCTGCGTGACCTTCTCGCCGTCGATCGAGAGCACTTCACTTCCACAGCTCAGCCACAGCGTGCGTGACGCCGTCGCCGCGAGCGCCCAAACCGTCGCAGGACATGGCGTGAGCGTGTTCATCACCGAGCCGTCGATCAGCTCGAGCAGGTCGATGGCTCCGGGTTTGCCGAGCAGCACGCCACCTTCGACCGGCATCACGCTGGTTGCCTTCGGCGCGCTCTGTCGCCACCGCTCCTTGCCGTCGGGACCCAGCACCAGCACCGAGTCACGCGTGCGAATCCACAGCAGCCCATCGGCACCAGGCAGCAGTGAGAGTGCTGGTGCCTCGAGCGTGGCGAAGGGACTGAAGGCACGCAGCCCATCGATGGACCACTCGAAGCGGCGGCCAGCGCGGTCGAGCGCTCCCACGCGCCCCGAATCGGCCGTGAACGACACCGCGCGCAGCTCGTCGCCACCACCTTCGAGCCGCGCGAGCCGCTTCCACGTCGGAAGGTGAAAGAGCACCACCGCGCCGTCGACCGAGGCAGACGCGAGCAGCGCTCCATCGCTCGAGACCGCGAGCGCGGTGATGCTCTGCGTGTCGGGAGTCAGCGTGCGCTGCAGCGCGCCGGTCTTCACGTCGAACACCTGCACGTGACGGTCGCTGTCAGCCGCGAAGAGGAGCGAGTCATCGGCCGAGAAGGCGAGCGCGGTGAACGCTCCCGTCGCGCGAACGCCGGCGTCGGCAGCGCTCCACCACTCGAGCGAGCCATCGTCTCCGGCGAGCGCGACATGAGCGGAGCCGACCGCGAGTGACTCCACGCCCTTCGCCACTGGCCATGAGTCCTTCAGCGCGCCACCAGGCACGTCGAAGCGGAGCACTTCGGTCGGTGTCGTCACCGCCACCACCGTGCCATCGGGAGAGAACGCCGCGGCCGTCGCGGTCTTCGTGCCTTCGAGCGGCTGGCTTCCACCCAGGTTCGCCAACTGGAGCGCAGCGCTCTTGAAGACCCAGTGATTGCCGCCACGCGCGATCGCCACGGGCAGCGCACGGCGCTCGGCATCGGTGGTGCCTTCGAGCAGATGCCACGCCTGATCATCGTCGATGGAGAACGCGCCCCGACCCGGAGCCGCGAGCAGCGCACGCCCGCTCGCTACATCGAAGGCGCCGCCGCCGGTCGCAGGCATCGGGAGCAGCGCTGGCCTGACTTGCGGTGGCGCACGCCACGGCTCGAGCACCTTCAGCGCGAGCGCCGCGCCCGGAGCCTCGAGCGTCTCGGCCTGCTTCCACGTCGCCACCGCGAGGTTCCAGTCATCACGGCGCTGTGCGTTGGTCGCCTCGCTCACCAGCTTCGCCGCGAGCCCCTTGCGTGAATCGACGAGGGCGACGTCGCGCGTTCCGACGAGATGCCACGCGTACAGCTCCGAGGCGCCGAGCACGACGATCGCGGCGAGGCTCACCACCGTCAGCGCCCGGTTGCGCGCGATGAAGCGCTTCGCGAGCTCCATCGACGAGTACTGATACGCAGCGACCCGGTTGCCCGCGCGGTAGTCGCTCAGCTGCGCGGCGAGAGCCTTCGCGTCGGGTCGTTGCTCCCGTTCGATCTGCATCGCCTGCGTGACGATGGCCACCAGCTCGGCGGGCGCGTCGGGCGCCACCTCTGACAACGGCTTGCACCGTCCCCGCCCCACCTCTCGCAGAAGCTCGTGCACGTCGGTCGACTCGAACGGCCGCGTGAAGGCGAGCAGCTCATACAGCATCACGCCGAGGCTGAAGACGTCGCTGCGCGCGTCGATGCGGTCGATCTGCCCGCGCGCCTGCTCGGGGCTCATGTACAGCGGCGTGCCGACGACGGTGCCCTGCGTGTCGCGAGACGTGACGCCAGCGAGGCGCCTCACCGTCTGCAGCGGCTTCACCTCGGTGATGGGCACCGACTTCTCAGGCAGCTGCTCCGGGTCGGCCAGCACGCGCGCGACGCCCCAGTCGAGCACCACGGTTTCACCGAACTCGCCCACCATCACGTTCTCGGGCTTGAGGTCGCGGTGCACGACGCCGCGGCTGTGCGCGTACGCGACGGCGTGGCAGAGGTCGATGAAGTGCGGGAGCAGCTTGAGGCGCGCCTCGAGCGTCGTCGCTGCTTCGAGGGCCGTTCGCAGCGTTCGGCCGCGCACGAGCTTCTGCGTGCAGTACAGCTCTCCCTGCGCAGTTCTCCCGAGCTCGTGCACGGGGACGATGCCGGGGTGTTCGAGCTGGCCGGTGATGCGGGCTTCACGCACGAAGCCTTCGGTTCCGTCACTGGTGTTGCGTGCCGTCTTGAGCGCCACGTCACGGTTCAGCGCGGCGTCCTTCGCGGCGAAGACGACCGCCTGCCCGCCCGAGCCCAGCTCACCTTCGATGACGTACCGGTCAGGGCTCGCGACCGGCAACGCGGCCGTGTCTCCCTGAGAGGAGCGCCGCTGGTTCGGCGTGATGGTCGCGCCAATGCCGTCGCCGTCGAGGTCGCTCACCGCGTCAAGGTACCACGCGTGGACGAGCCGACAGTACGCTCACGCGAGGACGAGGAAGGCAGGAAGCACAGGCAGCGCGGCGTGACGCTGCAGCTGCTTGGGTGGCGCGACCTCTCGTGCGACCGAGCGCTGAGCCCGCGCGACGCGCTCCGCTTTCAGTGACGGTCTTGTCCTGAAACGCCACGGTGCGAGCTCGCGGCAGAATAGCGGCGCTCTCGTATCACGACGAGGCGCGCCGCCCGGCTATCGTGTCGGCCTCCATGAGAGAGGTTGGCGTTCTGCTGGCGACGTGTTGGGTGTTGCTGGGCTGCGACCCAGAGAACGCGAAGAAGACGTGGGTGTCGGTCGCGCCCGGAGCGCTCGACATCACCGTCACCGCTGATGGCCGCTTCCTCGCGAACGTCGGCGGCAACAAGGCCGGTTCGCAGGCGGGCATCGCGCAGGCCACCGACGACCCGACGCGTCCGTGGCCGTTCGTTCCGAGTCTGCTCGGCGGCGACCTGGGCGGAAGCTCGACCGGCCGGCCGTTCTCGAGAGCGATGGGGCGCGTCTTCGTGGCTCGCAGCGGAACGTGGGAAGAGCTGCAGCAGGTTGCGGCCCTCAGCGAGCTCGTCGCCGTCGACGCCTCCGGCGCCATGGTGACCCGCGCGCGAGACGGAGCGCTCAGCCGCCTGAAAGACGGCGTGCAGGAGCCCATCGTCACGCTCGACTCGGGCGAGGTGCCGACGGTTGCTCCAGATGGAAGGGTGTTCGCCGTCAACGTGGCAACGGGCAGCGAGCTGTGGCTGCTCGCGGGTGGCAAACGAACGCCGCTGCTCGGAACCACCGGGTGCCCGAACGACTCCAGCTGTTCCCGCCGCATGCGCCTCATCGGCTTCGACGAGACCGGCGGTGTCTACGTCGCCATCATTCTGCCCGACCGTGACGTCACGACGGTCTTCCTGCTGGAGGGCACCACCTGGCGCGCCTTGCCGCCCTTCGCGCAGGCGCACCCCGACGGGCAAATCTCGTGCGCCGTGAGCGGGCGAGGCGCCGTCTATTGCCAGAGCAAGGAGGACTTCGGGAACAAGCTGTACCGGCTCGGCCGCGGTGCCACCCAGTGGAGCGACCTCGGTGGGCTCGACACGGTCTCGGCCTGCGACATTCGCGCACGCGACGATGGCCGCGTCGCCCTGCGGTGTGGCGCGCTGTCGGCGCAGAGCGGCAACAGTGAGCTCTTCGTCAGCACCAACTGACGACGCCTCGTCGAAGCGGCTCGAGCGAGCCTTGCGTCGCGACGACGCCGCTCTGCTACGAACGCTCCATGCGGCCTTTCGTGGTGCGATTCGCTCACGCCGTGCTCGACGTCGTGCCCGCTGGTGACGAGCTGCTGGTGCTCACGTCATCGCGCCTCGAGACGCTGGGCCAAGGTCTGGAGCCGCGCAGCTCGACGCCGCTGCCCAACGGGCACGGCAGCTCGCTCGTGGTGCTCGCCGATGGCCGACGGCTCACGGGCTCGACGAGCTTCGGCGAACTCTTCGTCGACGGCGTTCCGGTGACGGTCGGCACCGAGGCGTACTGGTCGAGCTTCGCGCCGCTCGGCGACGGCTTCGTCGCGTGGTCGCAGCGGCACACGCTCCTCGACCGCCGCGGCGAGCGCGTCGTGCTCGCGCGGAAGACGGTGCTGGCGAAGGTGGCCGTGTGGCGCGACCGCGTCGTCTTCGCCGATTGGGAGAAGACCGAGCTCATCTCGCCTGACGGCACCGTCGAAACGCTCCCAGGCGCGACGATGGTGGCGGCGTGTGGTGCGCACCTCGCGCTCGGCTCCGACGAGGAGGGCGTCATCTTCTACGACGGTGCGCTCCGTGAGGTGGCGCGGGTCGGCGTGGGCGCGAGCCTGCTGCAGCCATGGGGCGACGCCGTGCTCGCGAGTGGCGCGGCGGGGGTCGCGTGCCTCACGCCCGACGGCGCGGCATGGAGGTGGACGTGTGACGAGGAGCTCGCCGAGCCCCTCATCGTCGGCACACGCGTGCTCGCCCGCAGCTGGAGCGTGCAGCAGGCCTGGCTCCTCGATGAACGTGGCGCGCTCGAGGCAACCCTCGACCTCGAGGGCTACGCGACCGGCGCCGCGCCGCTCGGCGATGGCGTCGTCGTCACCTCGACCCAGGGCCATGAGGCGGTCTGGTGGCGGCCAGGCGGCCTCGAGCGGCTCTCGCACGACGCGACGCCGCGGCTCGTCGGCGTGCTCCCCACCGGGGTCGCGCTCGCCGAGGGCGAGACGCTCTCGGTGTGGCGCACCGACGCCGAAGGCCCCGAGCCCGTCGTGGGCGCGAGCGACCTTCCCCTGGGGGCGCCCCTCATCACCGCGCAGGGAGACGTCGTGCTCGACGCGCACGGCCGCTTCTCGTCGCGTGGCCACGCGTTCAACGGCCTCGCCGTCTCCATCACGCACGGCACGCCGTGGCGCCACGCGCTCACCGCCGAACAGGCTCGACCCCTCCTCGAGGCTCTGCTGGCGCGGCGGTCGCGCCCGGGCGCGCTCCCCTCGAACGACGAGTGGAGGGCGGCCGAGCAGGAGTGCCTCGTCACGTCGCACAGCCACTTCGCGGCCGTGGAGGCGTCGCTGCCGCTGCCGACCAGCGCCACCGAGCTCGGTCGCGCGCTCGGCGTCTCGGCGCGGGTCATCGTCGCCGCGCTGCGGGCTGGCCGCTTTCCCCTCGAGCCGCCGCAGCCCGTGAAGGGCTGGGAGTACCTCGGCGCCTTCGAGACGGACGGCGCGGTGACGGTGAGCGACCCGTGCGCCATCGACTCGAAGCACACCAGCGCACCGTTCATGCTCGCGCTGCGGCTCGAGGTGCGGCCGGGCGAGTGGCACGTCTTCGTACGCCCCGGCTCCGCAGCGCACAGCGACCGCACCGCCGAGCTCGCCTGCCTTCACGCCGATGGCTTCGACACCTTCGCCGATGAAGCGCTCGGCTCCATCGGCATCGACAGCGGCATGGCCGGCATGTTCGACGCTCGCTGTCCGCGGCCCGTCGAGGGGCTCGAAGAGGGCGTGCACCACGGCCGCTGCGCGGTCGCCACCACCGGCGTCGGAGACGGCAGCTACCCCGTCTTCGTCGGGCGCGCGCACGGCGCTGTCGTGAAGGTGCGCGTTCACTTCCTCGACCCGCCGGCGGCCGAGCTCGACACGACCTTCACGCCGAAGTCGAACGGCCGCGCCTACTCACCGAAGGCTCGTTATGCCGTCGGTGACTGCCTCACCCACCCCACCTTCGGGTCGGGCACCGTCGTGGGCGTTCGCGACCGCAAGGCCGATGTGCGGTTCGCCGACGGGGTGCGCGTGCTGGTGCATGCGCCGGCGTAGGCTCGCCAGCCGCACGATGAGGCGTGGCTCGTTCACCCTGACTGGCTGACGGCGTGACGAAGGCGCGCGACGAGAGCATCATGGCGGCCCCGCGAAGGAGTCGCCCATGTCTACCGCCGCCGCTGTCAGCCACCTCCCGAACACCGCCCGCATTCGTGAAGTCTTCGAGAAGCAGCGCGCCACGGCGCTCAAGCTGCGCACGTCGACGGCCAACGAGCGCATCGCGAAGCTCCGCCGCCTGAGGGACGCGGTGCTCGCCAACGCCGAGACCTGGCACAAGGCCGGCTGGGCCGACTTCAAGAAGCCGAAGGCCGAGGTCGACCTCGCCGAGATTCTGCCCGTCGTCACCGAAGCCAACGACGCCATCGCGCACCTCTCGTCGTGGATGAAGCCGACCAGCGTGATGCCGACGTTGCTCATGGCCGGCACCTCGTCGTCGGTTCGGTACGAGCCGCGCGGGCGCTGTCT
>JAEUJR010000918.1 GCA_016793585.1 Archangium sp. | reverse complement strand
GAAGCGCGCGGTGCTGTCGCTCGAGCAGGCGCGCGAGGTGGTGCACGACGTGACGCGGCCGCTGCCGGTGCAGAACGCGGCGCTCAACACGTTTCAGTACCTCGCCGTGCGGAACTTCGCCGTAATACCGCACGCGCAGCTTGATGCGGTCGGGCGCTCCCGAGAGGTGCTGGTTCAGAAACGTGAAGTGCCGAGAGTCGAAGTACAGCGAGGTGTTCACCTGCGTCGCGCCGGCGCGCAGGGCCACGGCGTCCTGCTCCATGAAGCCGTCGAGCACCTTCAGCGACGACTCGACGTAGTCACGCGGCGCCCAGAACTTGTACTCGAAGCGCTCGAAGTTCTCGGTGGCCGTGGTTGGTGCCATTCATTTCCCCCGCCCCGGGTAGGGCCGCGCCTGCTTCACCCACAACGTCGCAGGTTGGCCCGGAGCGTCGGCGTCGTCGAATTTGAACTCCACGTCCATCGCGTACCAGCCGGTGTTGCCAGCGGCCGGCCCGTAGGCCTTCGAGAAATACGTGTGAATCGCGTCGAGCGCGCGGCCGAGCGCATACGTCTGCGTCGTCGACAGCACCGTCGTGTTCGGCGCCACCAGGTTCGAGTGCGTGAGGTAGGTGATGGGCTGGTTGGGTTGGCTGAAGTAGTAGAGCAGCTCGTCGCTCTTCACGCCCGCGGGAGGCGCCACGACCTCCGCATCTCCGCCCGCCTGCACGTTCACGTAGAAGGCCGGGTCGAGGCCCGCCGCGTCGAACGGGTTCGCCGTCACCGCCACGCCGTTCGCCTCTTCGTCGGGGAAGTTGCGGTGAATGAGCAGCGCCATGCCGACGGCGTGGTGGTCGATGCCGTAGAAGCTGCGCTCCTCGAAGGTGCGGAAGCTCCAGGTGCTGGCCCACGTCTCGCGAATCGCGTCGAGCACGGTTGGCCAGTTCGTCGGGTTGCCGGTGTGTGAGACGTAACAGCCAGCGCACGGAAAGCCGTCGAGGTCTTCCGAGTTGGTGCTGGTGCGAAAGCGCAGCTTCGAGCCTGCGAAGTTCGCCGTCTTCGAGCGCGCGAGAATCGTGTCCTGCAACGTCTGGTCGACCGGCGCCGCCATGATGGCCGTGTGCAGCTCGTTCAGCTTCGTCACCCGAATGCGCGCGTCGGTGCGGAACGACTCGTCGGCGAGGTACGAATCGACGAGCGCGTACAACCCATTGCTGCGCATGAATTGGTCGTACGCGGCCATGGGCACCACGATGGCGGGCCGCACCGGCACGTTGGGAATTCGTCGCAGCACCGAATACTGCGCAGCCTTGCCACCGTACGCGCGCACCGACTCCTTGATGGCGTCGCGCAGCGAGCCACCATCGGTTGGCAGCACCGTGCAGTCTTCGACGTCGACGACGGCCGTCTTCGTGACGTCGAACGCCGGCAGCGTCACCGGCGTCGGCTTGTGCGCGAGCCAGAAGGCCTCGGCTTCGGCGGTGGTGACCTCGACGACGCTCCACTCGAGCGCGCCGACGGTGAGCTTCACCAGCTTTCCATCGAGCGCCTTGAGCTTCTCGTTCGTGAGCGCGTTCTTGAGCCCCATGTTCGGCGTGCCGCGGTTCGCCGAGAGCACGTTGATGTGAGACAGCGGCGTCTGAAACGTCTTCGTGATGAGCCCGCGCACCACCGAGATGTCGTTGGGTGCCTGGTCGAGCACGAGCAGGTCCTGGTTGCTCGGCGGGTTCGCCTCCGTCTCGGCCGCCGTGGTGAAGCGCAGCCGGCCCACGCCCGTCGCGAGCGTCAGCGGCTGGTAGTCGATGCCCGCGAAGAGCTGGTCGGTCGTCAGCTGCTTGATGGAAGCGGGCAGCTTCTTCGCCTCGAGCGTGACCGCGTCTGACGTCGGGTGAAACACGAGCGCACTGCCGAAGTACGCGTGCGCCTGCACCGCTTCATGGAGCGTGCGCATCATCTCGGCCGACGCCGTGTCGTACGGAGAGAACTCGAGCGCGAACACGCCCGGCCCCTCGTAGAAGCTCACCGCCGCGAGAATGAAGCGTCGCTCGGGCGAGAAGTACTCGGTGGTGTTGAACGACGCGCGCGACGGCACCACCGGCAGGCTGCCTCCCGAGCGATGCGTCGACACCCAGTCGTAGTGCACCGTGAAGCGCGTGCTGTTCTGGAAGTGCAGCGTGCCGTCGGCGGTGTCGAACACCACCTTCACCGAGCGCGCGCCGGGAATCGTCGCGTCGATGGGCACCGACGCGAGCTGCGTGAAGTCGTTCAGACAGCCGACTTCGTCGAGGTCGTCGGGCGCCGTCGTCGCCGTCGACACGCACGCCCACGCGCGGCCGCCAGCGTCAGGCGTGGTCGTCGCCTGAGAACACCCCACGAGGAGCAGACAGCCGAGCGCGCACCGGAGCATGACGGGCCTCAGGGAATCAGCGCGAAGCAATAGAAGCCGCCATAGCCACCGCCCGAGCCCACCGTCGTGGAGTTCGCCATCGGCGGCCCCATCTCGATGAGGTTCACGCCGGGCGAGCACCCAGACTCGTCGAGCGACGACATCCAGTTCGCGGGGTCCATCGCGCCGCCGCCGGGCCCGCCGTAGCGCGGCCACGAGTGCCCGACGCGCGGCTTGCCTTCGAGCGCGCGGTTGCCGGTCGCCGACGTCCACGAGAGGCACGTCGCCGTTTGCGAATACAGCCGCCCCTGCGCGTTGCTGCCGGTCAGCATGTCGTGGTTGTCGACCTGCCCCTGCGTCGGGTCGGGCCGGTGGTTCGGCACGCCGTCTTCGTTGGGGAAGTCGTCTTTGATGGCGGGGTCGATGCCGACGGGCCGCGTGCTGATGAGGTCGGCCTTCGTCATCGCGAAGGTGCGGCCGAGGCGGTCGTACCAGGGGCCGTTGCCGACGCGGTCGATGGCGTGCACCACCTGGCCGTTGCCGTCGTCGATGGCCGAGAGGAAGGCGCGCCACGGCTTCGCGCTCGCGCCGGGCATCGAGCGCTCGGCAATCGTCGCGCACAGCTTGTCGGCTCCGCGCAGGCCAGCGCCCGGGCCCGTCTCTCCGAAGCGCAGGTCGCCACCGAAGCCCGACTGACTGCCGCTCAAGTCCTGCAACGCTTTGAGGCTGGTGACGAAGAACGAGAACTTCGGCAGCGAGCCCGCGTCGACGGTCTGCGCGGTGCCACCTGCAGACGCGGAGCCGCCGCCAGCATTGCCTCCGCCCGTCGAGCTCGTGCCGCCACCACTGGCAGACACTCCCGCGTCTTCGTCTCCGACGACGACCCGACCGCAGGAGAAGGCAAGGCAGGCAGCAGAGAGAAGAGTCAGCGTCCTCACGAGTGTTCCTTTCACTGGCATCGAAGGTCTGGTTGGCAGGTCTGTGGCGGGGTGCACTGCGCGTTGTCGGTGCACGAGGTGAGGCCGGGAATGACGATGGCCTTCTCCTGCTCCGAGCCGACGAGCAGGTCGACGCGGCCCTGCTGCACCAGCGCCGAGCCCACGCGCTCGCGGCGCACGATGACGGTCGGGTAACCCGAGACGCCCAGGTCCAGAAGGCGAGTCACCATCGTGGAAGAAAGCGTCAGCGTTCCATCATCGGCGGTGTCGCAGCGAATCTCGCCCTTGGTGCCGCCGTGGTGGCTGATGTCGAGCTTCACCTTGATGCGTGCGGCGGTGCTCGCGGCGCCTGCCGCCCAGGTCAGCGTCAGCGGCTGGTTCCGCTCGAGCGTTGGCGCGGCGCCGGTGAGCGTGATGGCCGCGACGCCAGAAGACGTCAGCGTGAAGGGAATGATGCTGGTGCTGCCCGCCGCCGTGAGCGTCACAAGCGTGCCATCGGTGAACGGTGGCTTCGCGAGCGTGGTGCCCGCTGGCGGTTGGTAGCCGTTGACGATGGGCGACATGTCGAACTCGAGCGCGCCCGAGGTGCCGACGAGGCCGGTCGCGTGCACGACGCCGACGGGCTTCGACGTGGGGTAACTCTGGCAGACGTCGTTCTCGACACACACCGCCGAGCCGCCACACGGCGTCGCACAGAACGGTACACGTGGTGTCATCAATTGACACTCGCCCTCGTCGAGCGCCTTTTCCCAGACGAGCGCTGCGGGCGTGGGGCCATCGGAGACCTTGCCGAACAGCGACGCGGTGCCCGAGCCAGCCGTGCCATCGCCGACCGTGTGCAGCAATTGAAACGTGCCGACGAGGGTGCCGGCGTCTCCGAGGGGAACGTTCGCGTCGGCGACGAAGCTGGTGCCCGCGTCGGTGCCGGCGTCGGCGCCAGAGGAGACGCCGCCACACGCCGAAGCCACGGCCAGCACGGCGACGAGCAGCTCACGGCGCATTGGCGGCTCCCGGGGAGCGGCGCTGCACCTCGAAGGTCTCGGCGCCATCGGTCTTGCGCGCCCACGACGAGCCCGACGGCGCCGCGTTGGGAGGCCACGCCTGTTGCGCCACCGTCGCGTTGTTCGCGTCGAGCACCGTCACCAGGTCGCCGCCGGCCTGCGAGAGACCGAACTCTCCGCGCACGCAGGGAGACACGTTGGCCGGGCAGTCGGTCTCGAGGAAGACGGTGAACCAGCCCTTCGCGGGCACCTGCGCGCCGGTGGGGAAGCGCAGGCTCGTCGCGTACCGAACGCCACCGTCAGACTCCGCGTCGGTGATGCCGAAGCCGCTCAGCTCGAAGGCGCTGTCTCCGGGGTTGTAGAGCTCGACGAAGTCACCGCCGCTGCCCGCGAGCTCGTTGATGACCACCGAGGCCGGCTTCGGCATCGAGCTGCCGCTGTCG
>JAEUJR010000902.1 GCA_016793585.1 Archangium sp. | reverse complement strand
CAGTCGGTCGCGCAGGGCTGGCAGGAAGATTGGGTCGACGAGAAGCGCAAGCTCGAGCTCGTCACCTTCGACGGCTACCTGCGCATGCGCCCCGACCTCTTCTGGCGCTTCGACCTCGGCTCCGGCCCCGACCAGGCCGGCTACAGCCTCTGGCCGGCGAACCCGAACTCCGCCAGCGAGCGCACGAACGTCGGCGTCAACATGCGCTTCCGCTTCGAGCCCACCATCAACATCTCGGAAGAAGTTCGCATTCGCACGCAGATCGACGCGCTCGACAACATCGTCTGGGGCTCGACGCCTGACTACGCGTACTCGCGCAACGGTGGGGGCTACTGGAGCGACCGCAACGAGTTCTCCATCTTCAGCCAGTCGCAGACGGCCCCGCGCGCGGGCGTCAACTCGCTCAACGACTCCATCATGATGAAGCGCGTCTGGGGCGAGGTCTCGACGCCGGTCGGCATTCTTCGCTTCGGCCGCATGGGCAGCCACTGGGGCCTCGGCATGCTGCACAACGACGGCAACGGCATCGACAACGACTGGGGTGACACCGTCGACCGCGTCAGCTTCACCGCCGAGCCGTTCGCCGGCTTCTACATCACGCCCATGCTCGACGTGAACATCACGGGCACCACCTCGCTGCGTCTGCCCGAGGGTGGCCAGCCCTTCAACCTGAGCAACTACGACGACGGCATCAACTACATCATCGCGGTCGCGCGGCGCGACACCGACACCGAGGCGCGCGCGAAGCTCGACTCCGGCCAGACGGTCTTCAACTACGGCCTGCACTTCAGCTACCGAAACCAGCGCACCGACTCGGTCGACGCTCTCTCGCAACCCTTCACGCAGGACGGCACGAACCAGGGCACGCAGAACAACCCTGCGACGTACGTGCGCCGCGAGGCGAACCTCTTCATCCCCGATGTGTGGGCCAAGCTCGAGCGAAAGAACTTCCGCCTCGAGGGCGAGTTCGCGGCGATCCTCGGCAGCCTCGGCAACCGTGCGCTGTCGGGCGCCAACGCGCTCCAGCCGGGTGAGAACCAGCGCCTCGATGTCTGGCAGTTCGCGGCCGTCGTGCAGGGTGAGTACAAGCTGCTCAACGGAGACTTGGAGATCGGCGGCGAGGTCGGCTTCGCGTCGGGAGACAACGCGCCGGGCTTCGGCAACGCGCCCCGCCGCAAGAGCTCGGGCCTCGCGGGAGACATCGACGGCCCGCAGTACCGCTGCTCGCCCATGGGCGGCTGCTCGGACAACACCATTCGCAACTTCCGCTTCAACCGCGACTACCGCGTCGACATGATCCTCTACCGCGAGATCCTCGGTGGAGTGACCGACAGCCTCTACGTGAAGCCCAAGGTGCAGTACCGCATCACCCAGGGCCTCAACATCTTCGGAGCCGGCATCTACTCGCGCGCCATCTTCGCCGAGTCGACGCCGTCGGGAGGAAACCTCACGCAGGCGGTCGACCCGAACCTCGGCATCGAGCTGAACGCGGGCGCCCGTTACGAGACCGAAGACGGGTTCTACGCACAGGCGCAGTACGGCATTCTCTTCCCCCTCGGTGGCTTCAACCGCGAGACGAATGGAGCCGCCGCTCCGCTCGTGAACGCCCAGGCGTTCCGCGGCGTGTTCGGCATCAAGTTCTGAAGCTCGCGGAACCTGCTGATCTTCAGACTGAATTCTCCACCGCAACTTCTTCGAAGGCGCCGGGTTCATTTCATCGAACCCGCTGCACTGAAGGAGAAGGCGATGAAGACCCTCGTGGCGATGTTGGTGCTGTTCTCCACTCCGATTCTCGCGGCCCCCGTCGGCGTGCGCTCGTGCAACCAGCAGGCGCGCATCAACCAGGGCGTGCGCTCGGGTGAGCTGAACCGCTTCGAGGCCCACCGTCTTCAGGCGCAGCACAACCGCATCGATCGGCAGATCGCCCGCGATCGCATCGATGGTGGCGGCATGACGCCTGCCGAGCGCGCCCACCACCAGGCCCAGCAGGATCGGCTGAGCCGCCGCATCGCGATGCAGAAGCACGACGGTCAGCAGCGGTTCTGAAGGCCTGACGTCGACGCACACGAGGCCGGCCCTGTCGGGTCGGCCTTCGCTGTTTCAAGAGACGAATCAGAACGAGACGAGCAAGCCGGCCGACGCCGCCGCGAACGCGTACGGACGAAGGAAGACGTTCACGCCATCGGTCGAGTACGGCGCGGCCACGATGGGGAAGTCACCCTCCACCAGGAACCACACCGGCCCGGCAACGCGAGCTCGCAACGTCACGCGAGGCGCCGCCACCAGCACGCCCGTCGGGCGAACGACCGCATCAGACGTCGCGAGAAAGCCACCACCGCCCTCCACGCCGACGCCCAGGTGCAACCGCCACCACTCGAACGCCAGCCGGTAGCCCACGCGAAACTGCAGGCCGTACTCGTTGCGCCGAAACGCTTCGCCCGTCGCTTCACCGAGCAGGTGGAGCGTCAGCTCTCCCGCCACGCGCACGCGACCCAGCCGAGGCCGACCAAAGAGATTGAAGCCACCGAACGTCGTGCTGAGCGGATCGAGCCCGACGCGCAGCTGATACTTGAGGCCCGTCGAGTCGTTGGGCGCCCACTCCGTCACGCGGCCGGTGACGCCCATCGCGACCGACAAGCCGATCGGCGCGGTGTCTTCCTTCGCGTCCATCTGCTGCGAGACCTCGATGCCGCCACCCTTCGCCGCGACGACGACCGACGACGTCACCGGCGTCAGCTCGCCCCACGCGATGGTGCGCTTCTGCCCATCGTTCAGCTTCACGCGACCCGCGAACGCCTGCCCGCCCTTGAAGAGCCGCAGCGCGTACTCACCTGGCGCGATGGCGAACTCCTTCGCCGCATTTCCGGGAGCCTCGACCACGACCTGATCGCGCAGCACGTCGGTCACCAGCGAGCGGTCGGCGCCATCGGGCAGCACGAGCACCGACGACGGCTTGAGCAGCGAGGCGAGCACCAGCTCACCCTGACCCGACAGCTTGAAGTCGTACGAGGGGTGCTGTGCTCCGGCGGTCAACGCCGCGGTCGCGCTGACGGTGCGGTCGTACGCGTACTTGTACGCCTCCGCGAGCGTCACCAGCTTGTCGCCCGACGAGTCCGCCGCGCCACGCAGGCCCGAGATGAGGTTGTGCGTGAAGTAGCTGCCCATCACCTCGTTCGACTCGAGCGCTGCTTCGTCCGCCGCGCTCGAGGTGATGAACGCCTCACCCGTCTGCTGCAGCGTGTCGGCGAGCTTGATGGTGAAGGCGTCGGCAGCCTTGCCGCCCTTCTCGCGAAGACCTCCGCCCGACTTGCAGGCGTCGACGATCGACACCCGAACATCGGCCCCCGAGCCGGCGAGCAACGCCTTCAACCGAAGGTAGGTGAGCTTCTCGTTGCCCAGCTCCATCGACTCGCCGTCGGAGTGGCCCGAGAAGAAGAACACCAGCACCGTGCGCACGTCGGGCGCGCGGCGGAACATGGCGATGCGATCGCGCGCGTCGGCGATGGCCTGCTCGACGTCGGCGGCCTTTCGGCCCTGGAGCAGCAACACGTCGTCGGGGTTCACGTCACCCAGCTCGACGAGCACCCGCGCCATCTTGCCCGCGTCTGACTCGGCGAAGCGCAGCGGAGGCATCGACGGCCCGCCTGCGTTGTTGCCGACGACGATGGCCACGCGCCGCGTGTCGGCGAACGCAGCGCTCGCCAGCACCAGAGAGAGCAGCACCGACCGCTTCAGCAGCGAGCTCACGGGGCGACCTTCACGAACTCCTGGGTCAGCACCTTCGCGCCCTCGAGCTTCGGCGCCGCGGGGTTCGCAGCGACGGCCGCCTTCAGCGCCTCGGCCTTCACCGGAGCGTCGGAGAGCACCACCAGCAGCTTCTCGGTGCCCATCGTGTCGTCGAGTTCGACCGTGCTGCCGAGCTCGAGCTTGCGGGGAACCTGGCCCGCGATCTTCTCGGACTCCTCGGCGCCGAACGGGTGGTACACGCTGAACTCGCCCTTGCCGTCGACCGACGCGACCAGCACGTACTTCGCGTGGCCGGGGCTCACCACGAAACGAATGCGGTCCTTCGGCTTGAGCGCCGTGCCCGGCTTGAGCGCGAACGCCGTGCCCTGCTGCCGCTGCGCGAAGACCTCGAACGTCTGCTCGTAGCCCTTCACGCCGATGTACACGTCGTCTTCGGTCTGCGTGCCGGGCCCAGCCGAGAACGTCAGCGCCACCGCCGCGGCCGTCGCCAGGCCCAGCGCCGGCAACACGAACTGCAGCTTGAAGCGCTCGAAGAAGCCCTGCTTCGACTCGTTCAGCCGCGCCTCGACCTGCGGCAGCGTGCGCGCGAAGACGAACTGCTTGAACTTCTGGCTGTCTTCGTTGAGCTCGACCCAGCGCTGCTTGCAGAGCCCGCAGCCGTCGATGTGTGCCTTCGCTTCGTTGGCTTCGTCGGCCTTCAGCGCCGAGAGCAGGAGGAGATCGATCGTCTCACTCGAGAGGTGCCCACGGGCATTGGTGATCGTCACGCGACACCTCCTTCACCGTCTCGTGCAAGGAACTTGCGGCTGCGCTCCTGGAACTCCTGGAGCCGATTGATGACCGTGCGACGCGAGATGCCGAGCGTCTTGGCGACCTGCTCCTGCTCGAGCCCGTCGACGTAGTAGAGCACCACCGTCTCGCGCAGCTTCTCGGGCGTGCGCTCGACCAGCTTGAGCGCCAGCTCACGGTCGAGCATCTGCGGCTCGAGCGTCTCGCCTTCACCTTCGGGCAGCTCCTCGGGCGCGGTCGGCTCGGCCTGGCGGCTGCGATCGCGAATCTGGTTGAGGCAGTAATTCGTCGAGATGCGATAAATCCACGCCAGCGCCGCGCTGTCGTCCGGAGCCGCCTCGATGTGTTTCATGACGCGCACGAAGACCTCCTGCGTGGCGTCTTCTGCGAGGGCGTCGTCCTTCAAGAGGCGACGGCACCGCGAGTAGATCGCCGGCCCAAACTTTCGGTACAGGTCACTGACCCGTCCTGTTGACTGGACCCCGCTCGGCGGCACCGTGTGCAACCTTTCTCAGCAGCATTTTCCG
>JAEUJR010000099.1 GCA_016793585.1 Archangium sp. | reverse complement strand
CGCGAGCTCGAGGCACTTGTCCTGCTCGTCGATGATGCCGTCCTTGTCGGTGTCTTTGGGGCCCTTGTGATCGTCCCACTGGCCGTAGCGCACGCCCGCGAAGACGCGGCCGTCGGGGGTCGACCAGCCCGAGAGCAGGCCGACGCCGCCGCCGAGGAACACCTGCACGCGGTCGGCGAAGGTGTAGGCCGCCATGGCGCGCAGCTCCATGCCGCGCTGCGAGGGGGTGTAGACGTCGGCGGTGACGCCGCTCCACATGAAGAGCGAGCCGTCGAGCTCGAGCGGCAGGCCGTTGCCCTTGTCGTCCTGGAAGCGGTAGCCGACGCCGAGGCGCGCGGTGACGTCGCTGCCGACGACGTCGTCGATGAACGAGACGCGGCCACGCACTACGCCGCCGACGTTGATGGCGGTGCGCAGCTGGCCCCAGGCGCGCGAGGCGAGCAGCTCGGGCTGGAAGGTGACGGTCGGCTCGCCGCGGTAGTTCGTCTGGCCGCCGGTGGGGAAGGTGAGCGTCGGCATCACGGCGAGATCGAAGCCCACGTCCTCCTGGCTGAAGAAGCGCAGCTTGGGCTGCAGCCGCAGATCGCCGAGCCCGCCCTGCAGCGCCGACAGGTTCGTCACCGTGCCGCCCATGAGCGAGCTGTCGCGTGACTGCGTGAGCACCACCGGCAGCTCGAGGCCCGCTTCGAGCCAGCCGAAGAGCCCGATGGTGCCGAACAGCGAGCCGCCCAGGCGCGAGCCGATGAGGGGCCCGATGCGCTGGTTGTCGCTGATGCGGTACAGCACCAGGTTGTTCGCGGAGTAGTTGAGGAACAGGCCCGCGTCCCAGTTGAGGTGCGGCGCCGGGCTGCCCCACTCGACGTCGATCAGACCAGAGCGCGAGAGCGACATGCGAAACCGATCGCCGGGGAAGTTGCCCTTCTCCTGGGCGAAGGCGGCGGTGGCGGCCAGCATCGACAACACGACCAGCCGCGAGAGACGGGTGGGGGCTTTCACGATGAAAGGCTCCTTGAGCGACAGGCGGCTGTTGGGTGCGACGAGGCCGCCACGAATGCGGGTGGTTCTGCGCATTTCGAGGTCGAAAGTCCACCCGATTTCTTGAGCGAATCCGCGTGGGAAGGCCACAGTGTCGGCTTGCATCGCACCCGGGCCGTCGCTAGCTGACGTCAGCGATGGCCCAGCAAGAGGACGATGTGCCGTATTGGGTGCTGGTGAGCGTGCTCACGTCGACGTTTCCGCTCGATCAGGGCTTGGCGCTGGCGCTCCACCGCGTCGCGCTCGAGCTCTACAAGACGGGCGGCGGCCTGGGTCACGTCGACCATCAGCTCGCCCACGGGCAGCTCAAGAACCTGAAGCAGGAGGCGCTCGTCGGCACGGTGAGCGGCCCCGTCTTCGAAGCGAACCTCGACACCGAGCGTGGCGAAGGGCTGGTGCGCTTCATTCTCACGCGGCAGGGCATCGAGCTGTTCGACGCGCGGGAAGCGGCGACGCGCCGGGTGCCCGAGCTGCTGAACTGACGGTTCGGCAGACCGACGCTCGTTGACTCCGTGACGCGTCGCGGTAACACGCGAGCCATGGCTCCTACCGTTCTGCTGCTCGAGAAGATTCACGACGTCGCCGAGGCCCAGCTCAAGGAGGCCGGCTTCACCGTTCGCCGCGTCAACTCCGCGCTGAAGGAGGACGAGCTGATCAAGGAGCTCGCCGGCGTGAACGTGCTGGGCATTCGGTCGAAGACGAACGTGACGAAGAAGGTGCTCGACTCGCCGCAGGCGAAAGACCTGATGGCCATCGGCGCCTTCTGCATCGGCACCAACCAGATCGCGCTGGCCGAGGCGATGAAGCGGGGCGTCTGCGTGTTCAACGCGCCCTTCTCGAACACCCGCAGCGTGGCCGAGCTCGTGCTCTCGGAGATCGTCGCGCTCTCGCGGCAGCTCGGCGATCGCAGCATGGAGATGCACCAGGGCGTCTGGAAGAAGCTGGCCACTGGCGCTCACGAGGTGCGCGGCAAGACGCTCGGCATCGTCGGCTACGGCCACATCGGCAGTCAGGTCGGCGTGCTCTCGGAGTTCTTCGGCATGCGCGTCGTCTACTTCGACGTCGCCACCAAGCTGCCGCTGTCGAACAACACGCCGTGCAAGACGCTCGATGACCTGCTCAAGGTCTCTGACTTCGTCACCCTGCACGTGCCCGAGACGCCGCAGACGAAGGGCCTGATCGGCCGCGCGCAGCTCGAGGCGATGAAGAAAGACGCGTGCCTGATCAACGCGAGCCGCGGCACCGTCGTCGATCTCGAGGCGCTGGCCGAGCTGATCAAGAAGGGCCACCTCGGTGGCGCTGCCGTCGACGTGTACCCCGACGAGCCCGAGGGCAACGAGGCCAGGGGCTTCGTGACGCCGCTGCAGCACGTGCCCAACGTCATTCTCACCCCGCACATCGGTGGGTCGACCCTCGAAGCGCAGGAGGCCATTGGCCGCGAGGTGGCCACCAGCCTCGTGAAGTACGTCGAGCTCGGCGCGTCGGCGGGCTCGGTGAACTTCCCGCACGTCGAGCTCGCGCCCTCGAGCGGCACCTTCCGCCTCATTCACGTGCACCAGAACGTGCCCGGCGTGCTGCGTGACGTGAACCGAATCATCGGTGACTCGAACGCGAACATTCACGCGCAGCTGCTCTCGACGAACCCCGACATCGGCTACCTCGTGATGGATCTCGACAACGGCGTGACGGGGCAGGTGACCGAGGCGCTGCTCAAACTCACGACGACGATCAAGGCGCGCGCGCTGAGCTGAACGTCACGAAGCTGACGCGCGCGCGACGCTGCGTGAGCCGGTGCCCCCGTTACACATGAGAACGGGGAGCGGGCATGCAGCTGACGTTGCAGACGAAGCTGACGGGGGCCGCGATCATCGTCGCGGGCATGCTGGTCGTCGGAACCGGCGTTGGCGTGGTGGGCATGACGTTCGGTACCGACGCGCACGAGCGCACGCTCACGCAGACGCTGCCGGCGCTCGAAGCGCTGTGGAGGCTGCGCGACACCACGTGGATGCTGTCGGCCCATGATCTGGACGCGGGCTGGCAGGCCGTCGAGCGCGCCGCCGCGGTCTGCCGAACCCTCGAGCGCAGCCCTGAAGAAGCCCGCGCCTGGGCCGAGGTCGAGCGCCTCATTCAGGAGCGCCGCCCGGCCACCGAGCTGCGTGCTGCCCTGACGAAGGTGCTCGAGCTGCGTGACGAAGAGAGCCATCGCGAGAACCGCGCCTTCGTCGAGCGGCTCTGGAGCATTCGCGTCTTCGTCGTCGGCGCAGGGGCGATCGGCGTGCTGCTGGTGATCGTCGCCGGCTCCATCGCGGCGAGGCGCATCTCTCGAAGTCTGGGCACCGCCGTCATCTCCCTCGCCGATGGGACGCACGCCGTCGCCGGCGCGACCGAAGCGCTCGCTGGCTCGTCACGCTCCCTCGCTCAGGGCTACTCGTCGCAGGTCGGCGCCATCGCGAGGACCTCGAGCGCCATGAGCCAGCTGACGGCGATGACGCATCAGAACGCCGACAGCGCGCAGCAGGCGAGGGTGCTCGTCGACGAGGTGGCGTCGAAGGCGGGCGGCGCCGAGGCGACCATGACGCAGCTGGTGTCGACGATGGGCGAGATCGCCAGCACCGGCGCCTCCATCGCGAGCATCACCCGCACCATCGACGACATCGCGTTTCAGACGAACCTGTTGGCGCTCAACGCGGCGGTCGAAGCGGCGAGGGCGGGCGACGCGGGCGCGGGTTTCGCGGTGGTCGCCAACGAGGTGCGCGCGCTCTCGGTGCGCACGGCGAGCGCCGCCAAAGACGTCACCAGCCTGCTCGATGGCTCGAGTCAGCGCATCAGAGCCGGCGCCGCGCTCGTCGAAGAGACCAGCGCCCAGTTCAAGGCGGTCGCGCGGTCGGTCGACGAGGTCGCCCGGTTGATGCGGGGCATCTCGAGCGCCTCGTCGGAGCAGTCGAAGGGCATCGACGACGTAGGCGGCGCGGTCGGAGAGATGGACCTGGTGACGCAGAAGAACGGCGACGCGGCGGCGACGGTGGCCACGGCGGTGAACGATCTCGAGGCGCAGTCGAACGCCCTCGAGTCAGCCGTCGACGGCATTCGCTCGCTCGTCGAAGGGCGCAAGGCCGCCTGAGTGGCTGACGTGGGGGGCCGACCTGGAGCAGAGTGGCCCGGTGGCGAAGCGACTGCGCAGCTCGAGGAGGCCCAGGAGTGCAGGGCCGGAGCACGTTCGTCGTGCGTGGGTCGGCGGGTTGTTCGGTGCCGGTCCTCGACGCGCTCGCGGCGCTGGAGTGTCTGCCCCTGAAGCACTTCGTGTTCGACACGTCGTGTGGCGAGGTCGTGGCGTGAAGACCGCGCTCGTCTGTCTCGCGCTCGCGCTGCTTGCGGGTTGCGGCAACACCGCGCGGTGCACGTCGACGTCGTGTGCTCCCGGCTCCGTCTGCGACCCGATTCAGTTCATCTGCGTCGAGGCGGTGCGTGACGCGGGGCGCGGCGATTCGGGCGTCGTGCTTCGTGATGCGGGCGCGGTCGAAGACGCGGGCGCCGCGTTCGATGCAGGGCAGACCTCGGTGTGTGGCACGTGCCGGCTCGCGACGCCCGTCTGTGACGAGGTGAACCGTCGCTGTGTTCGCTGCACGTTGGCGTCGGGGTGTTTCGGCGACTCGCCCGTCTGTGACATCTCGTTTCAGGGTGGCCTGGGCAAGTGCGAGGCGTGCGTAGCCGATGGCGGCGGCTGCGGCGGCGCCACGCCGATCTGCGACACCGTCGGGAGCCGCTGCGTCGGCTGTCTTCGCCACGACGATTGCCCGAGCCGCTTCTGCAACCTCGCCACGCAGACGTGCTTCGTGACGGGGCCCGATGGCGGCATCGTGTTCGACGGTGGCGTGGCGTTCGACGCGGGTGTCTCGTACCCCGATGGCGGCCCGTCGTGTCCTGGTCCTCGAGACGGTGGCGTCACGCCCTGCACCATGGAGTGCCCGCAGGGCTTCGTCTGCTCGGGGAACGAGTGTGTGCTCAACGGCGCGGCGGCCGATCTTCAGGTGACGCTGCGCTGGGACTCGACGGAGGATCTCGATCTGCACCTCGACGAGCCCGTGCCCGACGGAGGCAGCTGCGAGCTCTGGTATGGCGACCGAACCCCCGCCTGTGCGCTCGGCTCGCTCGATCTCGATTCGCAGGCCGGCTGCACGATGGATCTCGTGCTGATCGAGAACATCATCTACCCGACCGACGGTGGGCGGCCGACTCCGGGAACCTATGCGGTGCGCGTCGATCACTACGCGAACTGCAGCCCGATTCAGTGGGTGCCGTTTCAAGTCGAGGTTCGCAAGGGCACGACCACGATGGGCATGTGCGGCGTGTTCAAGTCGACCGACCCTGACTGGCGCAATGCAGGCGCCGCGGGGGCTGGCCGACCGATCTTCACGTTCACCTACCCGTGAGTGGGTGTTTCGTTGAAAACAGAAAATTTCGATGAAAGCCGATGACCAGGTGGTGCATGGTAAGGCATCCCATGCATCGCTCCCCCGCTCGAAACCTGCTCCCGGCAGTTGTGCTCGTGTTGTCTCTTGCTGGCTGTAACTGCGGCGGTGGTCCGAGCGATCCCGATGGCGGTGAACTCGATGATGCTGGCGTGACGACCGACGCCGGCGTGACGACCGATGCCGGGGTGGCGACCGATGCCGGGGTGGCGACCGATGCTGGCGTGACGACCGATGCTGGCGTGACGACCGATGCTGGCGTGACGACCGATGCGGGCGTGACGACCGATGCTGGCGTGACGACTGATGCGGGCGTGACGACCGATGCTGGCGTGACGGCCGATGCGGGCGTGACCACCGACGCCGGTGTGACGACCGACGCTGGCGTGACGACCGACGCCGGTGTGACGACTGACGCTGGTGTGGGGTGCAGCGGCAGCTCGATGCTTGGCCAGTCCTGCGCGGTCGCGAACGCGTGTGAGGTCGGTACGTTCCAGTGCGTGAACGACATCGTGACGTGTGTCGGCACGGGGGCTGCGCAACCGCTCAATACCGTCTGCCGTGCGTCGACCGGCGCCTGCGACGTCGCGGAGGTCTGCGATGGATCAGCACTCGGGTGTCCTTCCGATGCGCTGGCCGCTCCGACGGTGGTCTGCCGGGCATCAGCTGGCGCGTGCGACGTCGCCGAGACGTGCAGTGGAACGAGCGCGGCGTGCCCCTCTGACTCGCTCGCGAGTGCCACCGTCGTCTGCCGAGCATCGGCCGGCGCGTGCGCAGTCGCCGAGACGTGCAGGGGAACAAGAGCGGCGTGCCCCGCTGACACGCTCGCGAGCGCCACCGTCGTGGGCCGCGCATCGGCTGGCGCGTGCGACGTCGCCGAGACGTGCAGTGGAACCTCCGCGGCGTGCCCCTCTGACACGCTCGCGAGTGCGACCGTCGTCTGCCGCGCCTCGGCTGGAGCGTGCGACGTCGCCGAGACGTGCCGTGGACCGTCCGCGGCGTGCCCCTCTGACACGCTCGCGAGCGCCACCGTCGTCTGCCGTGCATCGGCT